>DATJCV010000233.1:0-7075 GCA_035497775.1 Burkholderiaceae bacterium
CGCAGGCTGGCCAGATACTCCAGTTCTTCGGCACGGAAGCGCAATTGGCACAAGGCGTCGATCTCGCTGCGAATCTGGTCCAGATATGGCGTCAGGTCGATCCCCGGCGTGCGGCATTTGAAGCGATAGGCGACCTGGGCGGCCGGAAAATGATGCAGAACCACCTGCATCATGGTGAATTTATACAGGTCGGTATCCAGCAGGGAGGTGATGATCATGGCGCCGCACGCGTGAGAATGTGCTCCATCTTAAGCCGGGTCAAGGCAAGTGTGCAGGGCCGCAAGGCTGCCCCAAGGCGACCGGCGGCATGCCGCGCTTGTCATTCACCCGGTTGGCGGAAGGAGTATATTGCCTTAAAATACAACGCTTTGCGGCCGATTGCAGATATCCGTCGATGCCGTCCGATGCGCCGCCGTTTCAAGATTTTTCCCATAGGATTTTTATGACTCACGTTGTGACCGAATCGTGCATCCGCTGCCGTTATACCGACTGCGTCGATGTGTGCCCGGTGGACTGTTTCCGCGAAGGTCCGAACTTTCTGACGATTGACCCGGACGAGTGCATCGATTGTGCAGTCTGCGTGGCCGAATGTCCGGTCAACGCCATTTATGCCGAAGAGGACGTGCCGGCCGATCAGCAACACTTCATCAAACTGAATGCCGAACTGGCGCGCAACTGGCCGGCCATTACCAAGACCCACGAACCGCTGCCGGATGCCGAAGACTGGAAAGACGTGCAGGACAAGCTGCAACATCTGGAGCGTTGACGCCAGCTGCGACCGCAACGCCTCGGCGCCATGCGCGGCCGTCCCTCTCCCCTCAATTTTTACCCGACACCCATGAAGCAGGAACCAGAGAGTCGTATGGAACCCAGCGCCGCGCTTGACGCCGCCCCTTTCGTCACTGAGCCTGGCGGCACTGCCAGCCGCCAGGCGCCAATTGAAACCGATGCCGTGATCGTCGGCGCCGGCCCGGTCGGGCTGTTCCAGGTATTCGAACTCGGACTGCTGGAGATCAAGGCGCACGTGATCGATTCCTTGCCGGTGGTCGGCGGCCAGTGCGTCGAATTGTATCCGGACAAGCCGATCTACGATATCCCGGCGGTGCCGGTGTGCACCGGCCAGGAGCTGACCGACAACCTGCTGAAGCAGATCGAACCGTTCGGCCCGACCTTTCACCTGGGCCAGGAAGTCTCCGTGGTCGAGCGCCGCGACGACGGCCGTTTCAATGTCGAAACCTCGGCCGGTGTGCGCTTCATCAGCAAGACCATTTTCATCGCCGCCGGCGTCGGCTCGTTCCAGGCGCGGCCGCTGAAGGTGGAAGGCATCGAACAATTTGTGGATAAACAATTGTTCTACAAGGTCAAGGACCCGGCGCGCTTCCACGGCAAGAACCTGGTGATCTGCGGCGGCGGCGATTCGGCGCTGGACTGGGCGCTGGACTTGGCCGGCAAGGCGGAATCGGTGGTGCTGGTGCATCGGCGCGAAGAATTCCGCGCGGCGCCAGCTTCGGTCGCCAAGATGAAGGCGCTGTGCGACGACTACCAGATGCAGCTCTTGATCGGCCAGGTCACCGGCTTCGAAGCGCAAGGCGATCACTTGTCCGAAATCAAGGTCACCGCCGCCGACGGCGTCACGCGGCGCTTGCCGCTCGACCATCTGCTGGTGTTTTTCGGGCTGTCGCCGAAACTCGGCCCGATCGCCGAATGGGGCCTGGACATCGAGCGGCGCCAGCTCAAGGTGGATACCGAGAAATTCGAAACCAACATCCCCGGCATTTTCGCCGTGGGCGATATCAATACCTACCCAGGCAAGAAAAAGCTGATCCTGTCCGGCTTTCACGAAGCGGCACTGGCCGCCTTCGGCGCTGCCCCGTATATTTTCCCCGACAAGAAAATTCACATGCAATACACCACCACCTCACCCAAGCTGCACAAGATTCTGGGCGTGGAGAGCCCGGTGTTCGATTAAACCGCATCACATACTGGGCGGCGTATTTTTCATGCCGCTCGTCTTATCTCCGAAAATCGCCTGTTTTTTGGCATACTCCCATATCTATTGAATTTCCCAGAACTTGCCGATGGGAATTGGCAGTTTTGACCTAAAATTCGGCTTTCGCTAGGGGTCCTGAAACGGCAACGTTTCGGGTGAGAAATACCCTCTGAACCTGATCTGGATAATGCCAGCGCAGGGAAGCGCGACCAGTTTCCCCCTGTTTGCTGCTGTCCTGCGTTTTTTCGGGCCTTCGCCCACGGGATGCAGCCAACATGTCAAGCCAGTACTTTTCTTCTGCGCGCGTCCGGCGTGCAGCCGCCCTCGCCGCCTATGCCTGCTGGGCAACGCCTATCGGTGCCCAGCAAACCGAGCCGACCCTGCCGGCAGTGGTGGTCAGCGCCTCGCCGGCACCGCCGGTAAGGGCCGACGGCGCCAGCGTCGGCAGCTTTACCGACGCGCCGCTGCTGCAAACCCCAAGCTCGATCACCGTCGTCACGCACGAGCAGATCCAGAATCGCGCGATCCGCCAGACTTCGGACGCGATGAAGTGGGATGCCAGCGTCAACGACGCCTACAACGCAGTCGGCTACGCGGAACAATTTTCGATCCGCGGCTTTGCGCTCGACAATATGTCCAGCTATCGCAAGGACGGCCTGGCGATCTCGGCCGATGACGCCATCGCGCTGGAAAACAAGCAGCAGATTGAAGTGCTGAAAGGGCTGGCCGGACTGCAGGCTGGGGCGGCGACGCCGGGCGGCATCCTGAATTACGTCACCAAGCGGCCGACCGCGACCGCGCTGCGCTCGGTAACGGTCGAAACGCGGGAACGCGGCTCCGTGTATGGCGCGGTCGATCTGGGTGGGCGCTTCAGCGACCAGCGCTTCGGCTACCGCATCAACGCCGCGGCCGAAAAACTGCGTTCCTATGTCCGCGGCGCCGACGGCGAACGCCAATTCGTGTCCAGCGCCTTCGATTGGCGCATCAGTCCGCAGGCGCTGCTGCAACTGGATCTCGATTACCAGCACCGGGCGCAACTGACGGCGCCCGGTTTCCAGTTGTTCGACGGCATGCGGCTGCCCACCGGCATCGACCCCAGCACCATGTTGAATGACCAGCCGTGGTCGAAACCGGTGAAAACCCATAGCGACAACCTCGGGCTGCGCTTCGAATACCAGTTCAACGACGATTGGCACGCCACGCTGTCGGCCAACCGCAACGCCTTCCGGCGCGATGATTACACCGCGTTTCCGTATAGCTGCTCGGGGCTGACGTATCCGACCGTCGGCTTTTGCAGCAATGGCGACTATGACGTCTATGACTACCAAAGTGTTGGCGAACGCAAGACCTTGCTGACCAGCCAGGCCCTGCTGCAAGGCACATTCAGCACCGGCCGGTTCAAGCATGCATTCACCGTTGGCGCGGCGGCCTCACAGCGGCGGGATGAATTTGGCGACGCGGTATTTGATCTGGTCGGGACCAGCAATATCTACAATCCGGCACCCAAGGATGCATCGACCATCCCTGCATCCACCAATTCAACCGGCCCGGTGTCACTGCGCCGCAGACAGACCGAACGCGCCATTTTTGCGCAAGACATCCTGAGGCTGTCGGACGCGTTCAAGCTGCATGCCGGCGCCCGCTACACGCAATTGCAACGCGACCAGTTCGAGGCTGACGGCAGCCTTGGCGCCCGCTACGACCGCAGCTACCTGTTGCCGAACCTCGCGCTGGTGTTCAATCCGGTCGCCAACTGGTCGCTCTATGGCGCCTATTCCGAGGGATTGGAACACGGTGGCATCGCGCCGCTAGGTACTGCCAATGTCAACCAGATGCTGGACCCCAGCATCTCGCGCCAGCTGGAAATCGGCGTCAAGGCCGAACTGGCGCCCGACCTCGCCCTTTCCGCGGCGCTGTTCCAAATCAGAAAACCGCTCGAATTCACCAACAGCAGCAATACCTATGTACGCCACGGCGACGCCGTCCATCGCGGCCTGGAGCTGGCGGCACAGGGGCAAGCCACGCGGCAGTTATTGCTGGGCGCCAGCCTCACCGCGCTCGACGCCAGCCAGCGACATACCGGCGATGCGACACTCGACGGCCGGCGCGTAACCAATCTGCCGCGCTTCAAGTCGGTGCTGTATCTGGATTACGCCGTGCCGCAATTCAGCGGCTTGGGTCTCAACGGCAGCTGGCAATATGCCAGCAGCAAGGCGTTCAACCCAGACAACAGCGTGACCGTGCCCGCTTACCATGTGTTGAATCTGGGCGCTCGCTACACGACTCGTGTCGCCGGCGCGCGCACCACGCTGCGCCTGAACGTCGACAACGTACTGGATCGCTTCTATTGGCGCGACGTCTCGCAGGAACTGGGTGGCTACCTGTTTCCTGGCGCGCCGCGTACATTCCGCCTGTCGGCGCAGTTCGACTTTTAAACACGTCAGAATCCGGCAGCCGTCAAGCAGGCGGTTGCCGAGACGCACCCATGCCATGCCATGCCGCGCCAGGCCGAAATGACTTGACAGTGCGACATAAGAGCGCGGCTGTATCGGTTTGCACCGCGTCTTGAGTTCTGCATGGCGGAACATTTTGCCGATTTTGGCGATATTTGCGGAATTTTCCTGTACTCGCAAAGCCGCTTTTCGCTATGATTCAAGAATTCCGTACGGCAATGCGGCTCTGGAATCCGATTCAGGGCAACGCTCGCCACTAGCGGAATATGATTGCCGGCAGGATCGCGATCGCCATACTGCAAGCTGCGGTTGACGCTTGCCCTCCATTCCATCTTCTGTCGCCTGACCCTGTTACTGATTACAGAACAGTAAGATTGCCGTCAGCGGCGGTGGAAAATCGAAAAATGGTTTATGCTGCGTCGCGACAAAGCGTGTTTTTCGACCGGCACGTATACGATCTGAAGAGGGACCTCATGCTTTATCAACTGCACGAAATGAACCGCACCATGCTGACCCCGCTGATGCAATGGGCCGAGGTGTCAGCCAAGCTGTTTTCCAATCCGGTCTCGCCGCTGGCGCACACGCCTTTTTCGCAGCGCATCGCGGCTGGCTACGAATTACTGTACCGGCTCGGCAAGGATTACGAAAAACCGCGCTTCAATATCGATAGCGTCACGATCGGCGAAGAGGCGGTCGGGATCGTCGAGGAAATCACCGAGAAGCGGCCATTTTGCAGTCTGCTGCACTTCAAGAAAGACCTCGACCCCAAGGCCTTTGCGTCGCTGAACCAGCCCACCGTGCTGCTGGTGGCACCGCTGTCCGGGCATCACGCCACGCTGCTGCGCGACACCGTCAGCGCCTTGCTGCCGCAGCATGACGTGTATATCACCGATTGGACCGACGCCCGCATGGTGCCGCTGTCCGACGGGTCGTTCCATCTGCACGACTACATTTACTACATACAAGACTTCATCCGCCGGCTCGGTCCCGACCTGCACGTGATCTCGGTATGCCAGCCGACAGTGCCGGTGCTGGCGGCAATTTCGCTGATGGCCAGCGCGCACGACCCCAAGCTGCCGAAAACCATGACCATGATGGGCGGCCCGATCGATCCGCGCAAATCGCCGACCCAGGTCAATGATTTGGCCACCGAGAAGCCGTATTCCTGGTTTGAAAATACCGTGATCGATAGCGTGCCGGGAAATTTCCCCGGCGCCGGTCGCAAAGTGTATCCGGGCTTCTTGCAACACGCCGGCTTCGTCGCCATGAATCCGCGGCGGCACGCGCAAAGCCATTGGGATTTCTACGAGCACCTGCGCAAGGGCGACAACGCGTCGGCCGACGAGCATCGCAAGTTTTACGACGAGTACAACGCGGTGCTCGACATGCCGGCGGAATATTATCTGGAAACGATCAAAATCGTGTTCCAGGAATTCCGCCTGCCGCAAGGCACCTGGGAAGTGGAAGGCAAGCTGGTGCGGCCGCAAGACATCAAGGACGTTGCCCTATTTACCATCGAAGGCGAGCTGGACGACATTTCCGGTTCCGGCCAGACCCAGGCCGCGCAGGATTTGTGCAGCGGGATTCCGAAAGCGCAAAAGAAACATTTCACCGCGCCCAAATGCGGCCACTACGGAATTTTTTCCGGCCGCCGCTGGCGCGAGATCATTTGCCCGCAGATCACCGAATTCATCCGCGACCATCGCTGATCCGCGCGCCGCATCGCCACTGAAACAGCCGTTTTCCGTCACCGGAAAACGGCTTTTCATTTGGACCCGGCGGCATTTGCCGGGATAATCACGCCATGTCGTCGAATTCTCCAGTCTCCTCCAGCACCACCGCACTCGCGGACCGCATCGAAGACCTGTTACCGCAAACGCAATGCACCAAATGCGGTTATCCGGCCTGTCGTCCGTACGCGGAAGCGGTGGCCGCCGGCAGCGCGAATTACAATCAGTGCCCGCCCGGTGGGGCCGCCGGCGTCGCCCGGCTGGCGGCGTTGCTCGGCAAGCCGGTGATTCCGCTGAATCCGGCCAACGGCGTCGAGCGCCCGCGGCCGGTGGCGCTGATCGACGAAAGCCTGTGCATCGGCTGTACGCTGTGCATCCAGGCCTGCCCGGTCGACGCCATCGTCGGCGCCGCCAAGCAGATGCACACGGTGATCCCCGGCCTATGCACTGGTTGCGACCTGTGCGTGGCGCCCTGCCCGGTCGATTGCATCGCCATGGTCGAAGCCACTCCGGGCCGCAGTGGCTGGCAGGCATGGTCGCAGCCGCAAGCCGATGCGGCGCGGCAACGCTTCAACCGGCGCCAAGCCAGGCTGCAGCGCGAGGCGCGGGAAAACGAGGCGCGGCTGGCCGCCAAGGCCGCCGCCAAGCTGCAGGAGCTGGCCGGCGAAACGCCGCAGACGGCGGAGCAGCAAGCCGAAGCCGCACGCAAGAAGGCGATCATCCAGGCGGCGATCGAGCGCGCCCGCCTGCGCCAGGAACAAACCAGCGCCGCGCCCGCCGACCACGACAAACCGGTATGAACAACGAAAAAAGACGCCAGATCTTCCTGCGGCTGCAGGCCGCCGATCCGCATCCGACCACCGAGCTCGAATACACCACCCCCTTCGAACTGCTGGTCGCGG
>DATJCV010000234.1:0-2577 GCA_035497775.1 Burkholderiaceae bacterium
GCGCTGCCGGAGGCCAGCGCAGAGAATCGTGCGCCGCCGGCTTGAATTGCGCGCATCATGTGGCACACTGCGCACCGTGGCGGTCGCCGGATGGCAACCCGAGCAGGATGACCTGCTGCGGAATTTCATGGGAGTTTCATATTGAGTATCAAAGACCTGGGCTTCGAGTGGTTGGTCGGTTTGCGTTATACGCGCGCCGGCCGTCGCAGCGGCCGCAATAGTTTCATTTCCTTCATTTCGCTGATTTCGATGGCCGGCATCGCGCTTGGCGTGGCGGCACTGATCGTGGTGCTGTCGGTGATGAACGGCTTCCAGAAGGAGGTGCGCGATCGCATGCTGTCGGTGCTGGCGCACATCGAAGTGTTCGATGCGAGCGGTGCCATGCCGGACTGGCAGGAAACCGCCAGGGAAGCGTTTCGCAACAAGGAAGTCAAGGGCGCCGCGCCATATGTGGCGGCGCAGGCGATGATGATGCACGGCGAGACGGTACGCGGCGTGATCATCCGCGGCGTGCTGCCGCAGGAAGAGCCGACCGTGTCGGAGGTGGCGTCGCAGGTGCGCGAAGGCAGTTTCAACGACCTGAAACCCGGCGAGTTCAATATCGTGTTGGGCGGCGAACTGGCGCGCGCCCTGCAGGTCAGCGTCGGCGACAAGGTGACGCTGATCGCGCCGCAGGGCCAAGTGACGCCGGCCGGCGTGCTGCCGCGCCTAAAGCAGTTCACGGTGGTCGGCATTTTCGAGGCCGGACATTATGAATTCGACTCGACGCTGGCCTTCATGCAGATCGAGGATGCGGAAAAAATGTTCCGTCTCAGCGCGCCCTCCGGCCTGCGGCTGCGCATCGCCGACATGCTGCAGGCGCCGCAGGTGGCGCTCGAACTATCGAAAACCTTGAGCGGTAATTTGCTGATTCGCGACTGGTCGCAGCAGAACCGCAACTGGTTTGCCGCGGTGAAAACCGAGAAGCGCATGATGTTCATCATCCTGACGCTGATCATCGCGGTGGCCGCCTTCAACCTGGTGTCGACGCTGGTGATGACGGTGACCGACAAGCAGGCCGACATCGCCATTTTGCGCACGCTGGGGGCTTCGCCGCGCTCGATCATGAAGATCTTCATGATCCAGGGCGCGCTGGTGGGCCTGATCGGCACCGCGCTCGGGGTCGGCCTGGGCGTCCTGGTGGCGAGCAATATCGACGTCATCGTGCCGTTCATCGAGCGCCTGCTCGGCGTCCAGTTCCTGCCGCGCGACATCTATCTGATCAGCGCCTTGCCGTCCGATCTGCGCTGGCCGGATGTCGGCACCATCGGCGTGGTGGCGGTGGTGCTGGCATTTTTGGCAACCTTGTATCCCAGCTGGTGGGCGGCGCGGGTGAAGCCGGCGGAGGCCCTGCGTTATGAATAAGGCTGCGATGAATGACATTGTGCTGTCGTGCCGCGGATTGGCAAAGACGTTTACCCAGGGTAGCTATTCAGTCAAGGTATTGGAAGGCATCGATCTGGATGTGGTGCACGGCGAGCAAGTCGCGATCGTGGGCGCTTCCGGCTCCGGCAAATCGACCTTGCTGCATCTGCTGGGTGGACTGGATGCGCCGACTGCCGGCAGTGTCGTGCTGCAGGGGCAGAACCTGTCGCAACTGGGCGAAAAAGCGCGCGGCGATTTGCGCAACCGCGCGCTCGGTTTTGTCTATCAGTTTCATCATCTGCTGCCGGAGTTTTCGGCGCTCGACAACGTCGCCATGCCGCTGATGATCCGCCGGCAGGGCCGTGCCGAAGCGCGGGCGGCGGCGCGCGAAGTGTTGGCGCAAGTGGGCCTCGCGAAACGGGAAATTCACGTGCCGGGCGAGCTGTCCGGCGGCGAGCGGCAGCGGGTGGCGCTGGCGCGCGCGCTGGTCGCGCACCCGGCGTGCGTGCTGGCGGACGAGCCGACCGGCAACCTGGACCGCGCCACCGCGCACAAGACGTTCGACCTGATGCTGGAACTGTCGCGCACGCTCGGCACGGCGTTCGTCATCGTGACCCATGATATCGAGCTGGCGCGGCGCTGCGGGCGCATCTTGCGGCTCTCCGAAAACGGTCTGCAAGCCTACGTCGAATAGCATGTGGATCGACACTCACTGCCACCTCGATGCGCAGGAGTTTGCCGGCCGGGAAGCGCGGCTGGCGGCCGATGCGGCGCGGCAGGGAGTGGGCAAGATCGTGATTCCAGCGGTGGCGCGCTCGAATTTTGCCGGTGTCGCGCAACTGGCGGCGGCACAGCCGAATTGCGTGTATGCGCTCGGCATCCATCCGCTCTACGTGGCGCAGGCGCAAGAGGAAGATTTGGCGGTACTGCGCGCGGCGCTGGAGCAGGCCTTGCCCGATCCGCGGTTGGTCGCGGTCGGCGAAATCGGGCTGGATTTTTTCGTGCCGGAATTGCGGCAAGGCGAGTTGCGCGACAAGCAGGAACATTTCTTTGCCGAGCAGCTGAAAATCGCGCGTGACGTTGGGCTGCCGGTGCTGCTGCATGTGCGCCGTGCGCAAGACACGATCCTCAAATACCTGCGCCGCATTGCTGTTCCCGGCGGCATCGCGCACG
>DATJCV010000235.1:0-3759 GCA_035497775.1 Burkholderiaceae bacterium
GGTACCTCCAACATTTCATGCCATGTCCTACCAGGTTCTCGCCCGCAAATATCGCCCCAGGAATTTTGAGACGCTCGTCGGCCAGGAGCACGTCGTGCGGGCCTTGACGCATGCGCTGGAACAACGGCGCCTGCATCACGCATGGCTGTTTACCGGCACGCGCGGGGTCGGCAAGACCACGCTGTCGCGCATCCTGGCGAAGTCGCTGAACTGCACCGGCGCCGACGGCAATGGCGACATCACCGCACAGCCATGCGGCGTGTGCGAGGCTTGCGTGGCAATCGACGCCGGCCGCTTCGTCGATTACATCGAGATGGACGCGGCCTCCAATCGTGGTATCGACGACATGTTGCAGCTGCTGGAGCAGGCGGTGTACGCGCCCTCCAGTGCCCGCTTCAAGATCTACATGATCGATGAAGTCCATATGCTGACCGGACCAGCCTTCAACGCCATGCTGAAGACGCTGGAAGAACCGCCCGAGCACGTCAAGTTCATTCTGGCAACCACCGATCCGCAGAAAATCCCGATCACGGTCCTGTCGCGTTGCCTCCAGTTCAACCTGAAACAGATGCCGCCCGGTCACATCATCGATCACCTGGACCATATCCTGGGACAGGAAGGCATCGAGTTCGAGACACCGGCCTTGCGCCTGCTGGCGCAGGGCGCGCACGGCTCGATGCGCGATGCGCTGTCATTGACGGATCAGGCGATTTCCTACGCCGCCGGCAAGGTCACGCTGGAGGCGGTGCAGGGCATGTTGGGTGCGCTCGACCAGTCCTATCTGGTACGCGTACTGGATGCGCTGGCGGCGAACGATGGCCCCGGCCTGCTGGCGGTAGCCGATGAAATGGCCGCGCGCAGCCTGTCTTACAGCGCCGCCTTGCAAGATTTGGGCACGCTGCTGCACCGCATGGCGCTGGCACAGACCGTGCCGGCTGCGCTGCCCGCGGATTTGCCGGAGCGTGAACATGTGCTGCGCCTGGCCGGGCTGCTGGATGCCGAGGAAGTGCAGTTGTATTATCAGATTGCCGTGCATGGCCGCAATGAACTGGGGTTGGCGCCGGACGAGTACGCCGGTTTTTCGATGACGCTGCTGCGCATGCTGGCGTTTCGGCCCGCGCCCGCTACGGCGTCTGCCCGGCCGAGCACACCTGTGCCGGCTACCGCGCCGCCGGCCGCCGCTCGCTTGAGCGCAACAATGCAGGTGGCCAGCGCGACCGTTCCGGCGGCGCGCGCCGCGAATCCGGCACGGGCCGCGCTGGAAGCCGCCCGCAATGGGGGAAAAACGATGCTGACGGCAGTGCCGCCAGCGCCATCGGTCAACCGCGCCAGCGCCAGCCCGCCGTGGGAAGAAGAGCCGCCGCCCGTGGCGCCTGATTCCGCGCTGCCTGAAGCGGTTGCCGTGCAAAAAAAACCTGAAGCGCCGAGTGAGCCACCGGCAGCGGTCTCGCTGCCGGCGTCCGCCGCTGAATCAGTTGCGCCCGCCGCGCCGACGCCGACGGCCGTGGAATGGGATGGCGACTGGCCGGCATTGGCGGCCGGTTTGCCGTTGCGCGGCGTCGCCCAGCAACTGGCGCAGCAAAGCGAATTGCTGAGCTTGCAGCGCGAGGGCAACAGCGTCCATTGCCATTTGCGAATTCCGATTGAAACACTGCTGTCGGGCGGCAGCGCCGGCAAGCTGGAGGCGGTGCTGGCCGACCATTTCGGCCAGATCGTTCGGGTCACGGTGGAAACCGGAGCAGTACAGAATACGGCCAGCGCGCAAGCCATGGCGGAGCGCGAGCAGCGGCAGCGCGAAGCCGAGCAGGCCATGCAGAACGATCCATTCGTGCAGACCATGATGCGGGAGTTCGGCGCCAGTATCGTGCCGGGATCGATCAAGCCAGTTTAGCCGGTCGCGGGGCAGGCTCAGGCACGGCGAGTTTCATGGATTGCGGGGCGGAGTTAAGCGAATCGATGCTCTGTCCCCAACCGATTTAAAAAATGTGGGGAAGAGTGAGATGTGCTCGGCCCCGGCAGTTTCATCAATTCAAGGAGAAGCAAGCATGATGAAGGGTCAATTGGCAGGGCTGATGAAACAGGCCCAGGCGATGCAGGACAACATGAAGAAAATGCAGGAGCAACTGGCGACGATCGAAGTCGAAGGCCAGTCCGGCGCCGGCCTGGTCAAGGTGGTGATGACTTGCAAGAACGACGTCAAGCGGGTTTCGATCGACCCGTCGCTGCTGGCGGACGACAAGGACATGCTGGAAGACCTGGTGGCTGCAGCCTTCAACGACGCAGTACGCAAGGCGGAAGCGACCTCGCAGGAAAAAATGTCCGGCATGACCGCCGGCCTGCCGCTGCCGCCGGGATTTAAATTGCCCTTTTAAATACTTGTGGGACAGAGTGGAGCGAAGCGGTACTCTGTCCCCAACTAATCAGAATTGCCGGACAGAATTTGTGAGACGCGCTGGCCCCCAGCCACTTCGTTCTCCAACTTATCGACAAAGTCGTTTCATCGATTTTGCTATCGTTCCCGCAGTTTTAAGCGGAAACCCAGTGGCGTTTTCTTCGCATGAGCAGAACCGTATTCATGCGATAGAACATACGACACTGGTTTCCTGCCTGCGCGGGAACGACAAGCCAACCAAACGACAGCCTTGCCCACTTGACTGATCGATACGACCCGTGAAATCCCCCTCCAGCCTGGAATTCCTGACCGAAGCCCTGCGCCGCCTGCCCGGCATCGGCCCGAAATCGGCGCAGCGCATGGCTTATCACCTGATGCAGCACGACCGGCCGGGCGCGGACATGCTGGCGCGGGCGCTGGCGCAGGCGGTGGAAAAAATCCATCACTGCGCAATGTGCAACACCTTCACCGAAAACGAGGTGTGCGAACTCTGCCTTGATGCGGAGCGCGACCCGTCGCTCTTGTGCGTGGTGGAAACGCCGGCCGACCAGATGATGATCGAGCAGACACTGACCTACAAGGGCCTGTATTTCGTGCTGATGGGGCGCTTGTCGCCGCTGGACGGCATCGGCCCCAAGGACATCCACCTTGAAAAGCTGATCGCGCGCGCGGCCGACGGCACCGTGGCGGAAGTGGTGCTGGCCACCAACTTCACCAATGAAGGCGAGGCCACCGCACATTACATCAGCGAGACGATGAAGGCGCGCGGCCTCAAGGTCAGCCGCCTGGCGCACGGCGTGCCGATCGGCGGCGAACTGGAATACGTCGATGCCGGCACCATCGCGCGCGCAATGCTGGACCGGCGCTCGACCTAGCGGGGGATAGCAGATGGCAGAGCCAAAACCAGCCGGCCCGCTGGCCGGCATCAAGGTGCTGGAACTCGGCACCCTGATCGCCGGGCCGTTCTGCTCGCGCCTGCTGGCCGAATTCGGCGCCGAGGTGATCAAGATCGAAGCGCCCGACGGCGGCGATCCGATCCGCCAGTGGCGCGTGCTGAAGGACGGCACCTCGCTCTGGTGGGCGGTGCAGGCGCGCAACAAGAAGAGCGTCACGCTCAACCTGAAAGACCCGCGCGGCCAGGAAATCGCCAAACGGCTGGCGCTGGACGCCGATGTCATCATCGAGAATTACCGTCCCGGCGTGCTGGAAAAATGGGGCCTCGGCTACGAAGACTTGAAGCGGATCAATCCCGCCACCATCATGGTGCGCCTGTCAGGCTACGGCCAGAGCGGGCCGATGAAGGATTTGCCCGGCTTCGGCGCCATCGGCGAATCGATGGGCGGGCTGCGCTACGTTTCCGGCCATCC
>DATJCV010000236.1:0-2235 GCA_035497775.1 Burkholderiaceae bacterium
GCCTTTCTGGCCTGGGTCGGGCTGGGCGCGGATGGCTTGTCGTCGTCGTCGTATGGCCCTGAAGAGAGTTTCCGGGCTCTGGGCGATAACACCCACCTTGGCTTGTATCTGGCGGTGGCGACGGCGCTGACGGTGTTCATCATCGCGCTGGCCTACAACCAGGTGATCGAACTGTTTCCGACTGGCGGCGGCGGTTACCGCGTCGCCACCAAGCTGGTCGGCCCCTACATGGGCTTGATTTCCGGCGTCGCGCTGATCCTGGATTATGTGTTGACGGTGGCGATTTCGGTGGCATCCGGGGTGGATGCGATTGCCTCGCTGCTGCCGCTGTGGTTCCAGGATTACAAGCTGTGGGCCGAGGCACTGTTCATCGCGATCCTGATCGTGCTCAATCTGCGCGGATTGAAGGAGGCGATCAAGGTCTTGCTGCCAATTTTTCTCGGTTTCGTGATCACGCATCTGGTCTTGATCGTGTATGGCATCGTGGCGCACGCCGAAAACCTGCCGGCGCTGATCCCGGGCACGCTGGCGGAGACCAGCTACCTGGCCAGCAATATCGGCTGGGCCGGCGTGGCCGGCATGCTGCTCTTGGCGTATTCGCAGGGCGGCGGCACCTATACCGGCCTGGAAGCGGTATCCAACAATGTCAACATTCTGAAAGAGCCGCGCGTGCATACCGGCAAGATCACGATGCTGTACATGGCGCTGTCGTTGGCCTTTACCGCCGGCGGCATCTTCATGCTGTACATGCTGTGGGATGCCAAGCACGTCGATGGCCAGACCCTGAACGCCTCCACCTTCAAGGCCATCATCGACCACATGGGTTTTGGCGAGGTCTCGAGCCAGATCACGCTGTCCATCGTGCTGGCATTCGAAGCGGGCCTGCTGTTCGTGGCCGCCAATACCGGCTTTCTCGGCGGCCCGGCGGTGCTGTCGAACATGGCGGCCGATTCCTGGGTGCCGCACAAATTCCGCTACCTGTCGACGCGCCTGGTGACCCAGAACGGCATCTTGCTGATGGGCATCGCGGCGCTGGCGATCCTGTTCTGGACCGGCGGCAGCGTGACGCTGTTGATCGTGCTGTATTCGGTCTCGGTATTTTTGACCTTCGCCATTTCGCTGTTCGGCCTGTGCCTGTACTGGTGGCGCCGGCGCAGGGAGTCGGAGCCGTGGAAGCGCAGGCTGGCGCTGTCGCTGCTGGGCTTTTTGATTTGCGTGTCGATCCTGCTGGTGCTGTCGATCGAAAAATTGGCCGAGGGCGGTTGGGCCACGGCAGTCATCATCGGCGCCGTCTCCGGCTTGTGCATCTATATCCGCAATCACTACCGGGAGACCAAGGACGCGATCCGTTCGGTCGACCAGGTGTTCGCCAATCAGCCGTTCGGCACCCACGTCGGGCCGGTGGCGCCGGACACGGAACAGCAGACCGCGGTATTCATCGTCGGCAATTCGCGCGGCGGCGGCTTGCATGCGCTGTTGTGGGTACAGCGCATGTTCCCGCATCACTTCAAGAATTTCCTGTTCGTCAATGCCCGCACCGTCGACTCGCACGCCTACGGCGGCGAAGGCGCGGTCGAGCAGATGCGGGTGGAGGCGAATGCGACGCTCAATTTTTTCGTCGATTTCTGCCACAGCCACGGCATGGCCTCGGCCTCGTACTTGGGCTTCGGCACGGATGTCGTGAACGAGGTGACCAAGCTGTGCGAGTCGATCAGCAAGGAATACCCGAATTCGATCTTCTTCACCAGCAAGCTGATTTTCGAGCAGGACAACTGGTTCACTCGGCTATTGCACAACCAGGCGGCGCTGGCGATCCAGCGGCGCCTGCATTTCGACGGCTTGCAGATGGTAATCCTGCCCATGAAGGTTTAGATAGATGCGCGATAAACCCTCTGTTGGTTGCTCGACTGGCTATAATCACTGGCATCAGCACTGGCATCAGATTGTGTTATTCAGCAGTTTTGATGATGACGTGTTGCGACGGCGCGCAATTGTGATGGATTTGAGTGCCTTCCTTGCGTGTGGTTAATACGCCTGTGAAAGAACCAGTCTAATTTGGGCATCAGCAAGGCCCCGTGTTTGTCGCCGGGTAACCCTGGCGTACTACCGACTCTCCTAATTGCTGTGGTGTTCCGCGCGCACCATGAATTCATGACAACTAACGATACACCCCAGCATCAAATGATCAGACGGGCCATGCTGCGGCAACCCGGCGCGGTCCACGATGTGGCGGTT
>DATJCV010000237.1:0-11332 GCA_035497775.1 Burkholderiaceae bacterium
CGCGCCACGACCGCGAGCCGGAAGCCGTGGCGCAGGCGATTTCCGAACATTACCAGCCGCGCTTTGCCGGCGATGCCTTGCCAGCCACCGAAACCGGCACCGTGGTGGCCCTGGCCGACAAGCTGGAAACCCTAGTCGGCATCTGGGGCATCGGCCTGCATCCGACCGGCGACCGCGACCCATTTGCATTGCGCCGCCACGCATTGGGCGTACTGCGGATGCTGCTGGAAAAAAGCCTGCCGCTGTCGCTGTCTGCCTTGCTGGCGCACTGCGTCCAGCTGTTTGCCGGCAATTCACACTTCAGCGACCCCAGCGCGGAGCTGCTGTCATTCATCTACGATCGCCTGCGTGGCCTGCTGCGCGAGCGCGGCTACCACCCGAACGAGATCGAGGCAGTGGTGGCGGCGCAGCCGGATACCCTGACCAACCTGATCGAGCGGCTGGAAGCAGTGCACGCCTTCGCCCTGCTGCCGGAAGCGGAGGCGCTGGCCGCCGCCAACAAGCGCATCACCAACATCCTGAAAAAGACCGAACTGGCCAGCAGCACCGTGCACAACGGCCTGCTGCGGGAAGTCGCGGAAGAAGCGCTGTATTCGGCGATGACCTTCCTGAGGCCGGAAGTCGAGGCCGCCTTCGCCGCCGGCGACTTCGCCGGCGCACTGAAAGCGCTGGCGCAACTGCGCGGCAATGTCGACGCCTTTTTCCAGGACGTCATGGTGCTGACCGAAGACGAACGGCTGCGCAACAACCGGCTGGCACTGCTGTCGAATCTGCACCAAATGATGAATCAGGTGGCCGACATCTCCAAGCTGGCTGCCTGACCTCCCACTTCAACCTGCCCAACCATGAAGCTGATCATTCTCGACCGCGACGGCGTCATCAATCACGATTCCGACGAATTCATCAAGTCTCCGGCGGAGTGGATGCCGATCGATGGCTCGCTGGAAGCCATCGCACGCCTGAACCAGGCCGGCTACCGGGTCGCGGTTGCCACCAACCAGTCGGGCATCGCACGGCGCCTGTTCGACATGGTGACGTTGAATGCCATCCATCAGAAACTGCACGTGCGCGCGCAGCATGTCGGCGCCCGCATCGATGCGATTTTCTATTGCCCACATGCAGCCGACGATGCGTGCGACTGCCGCAAGCCGAAAGCCGGACTATTGCATGAGATTGCGCGCCGTTTCGATACCAGTCTGCAAGGCGTACCGAGCGTCGGCGATTCGCTGCGCGACCTGCAAGCCGGCGCCGAGGCCGGCTGCCTGCCCTACCTGGTACTGACCGGCAAAGGCGAACAAACCCGCGCCGCCGGCGACTTGCCGCCCGGTACAATGATCTTTCCAAATCTGGCGGCGGTGGTCGAGCAACTACTGAAAACCCCCACGACTGTTCCCGCCTGACGCCTGCCGTCGCATTTTTCCGGAGATTGCATGTTGCGCATCACCTTGTTCCTGCGTTCGCTCCTGTTTACGCTGCTGATGCTGGCGGCCACCGTGATCTGGGTCTGGGTCTGCCTGTTGGCCGCGCCCTTGCCCTACAACCAGCGCTATTACGTGACCGGCCGCTGGAATGTGTTCGTGATCTGGCTGGCGCGCGTGCTGTGCGGCATCCGCTACCAGATCAAGGGTTACGAAAACCTGCCGGATGCGCCAGTGATCCTGCTGTCCAAGCACCAGTCGGCGTGGGAAACGATTTTCTACCTGCCGACCATGCTGCGCCCGCTGGTGTACGTGTTCAAGAAAGAAATCCTCTACATTCCCTTCTTCGGCTGGGGCATGGCCTTGTTGCGGATGATCCCGATCGACCGCAGCAAGGGACGCGATGCCTTTGCCAGCGTGGTCGAGCAGGGCAAGAAGCGCCTGGCTGGCGGTCAATGGATCATGATGTTTCCGGAGGGCACGCGGATTGCAGTGGGCCAGCGCGGCAACTACAAGGGCGGTGGCGCGCGCCTGGCGATTGAAACGCAAACGCCGGTGATTCCGATCGCGGTCAATTCCGGCGAATGCTGGCCCAAGCATTCCTTCATCAAGAAACCCGGCCTGATCACGGTCTCGATCGGCCAGCCGATTTCGCCGCAGGGCTTGAATGCGGTGACCCTGATGCAGCAAGTCGAAAACTGGATAGAATCCGAAATGCGCGTGATTTCACCGCATGCCTATACCGATCAATAACGCCCTACCTCCTCCTTGAAACTGCTGCGCCGCCGACAGCCCGATCCCAACCAGCTTGCGCTGCAGCTTGATCTGTTTGCCGCCGACCCGGTACCGGCGCGCACGCCCGACGCCGGCGACATGCCGCCACCCGTGGCCCCCGCGCCGCCGCGCTCGGTGCCGATACCGCCCGGCAAGCGCCGCATTCACCTGGAGCCGCACGAACTGGATTACGTGCTGTTGCGCTCGAAGCGGCGCTCGATCGGTTTCGTCATCGACGACGACGGCTTGCGGGTCACCGCGCCACGCTGGGTGGCGCTGGCTGAAATCGAGCATGCGCTACGCAGCCGCCAGCGCTGGATCTTCGCCAAGCTGGCGGAACGGCGCGAACGCTCGGCACGCCGATTGCTGCCGCACATGCAATGGCGCGACGGCGCCAGCCTGCCCTTTCTCGGCAGCGAGTTGACCCTGCGTCTGCATGCGGCGCAGCAGGCCGCGATCAGTCACGATGCCGCCACCCAGACCCTGACGCTGAGCCTTCCAGCCGACTCCAGCGAACAGCAATTGAAGGATCGGGTGCAAGGCTGGCTGCAAGCGCAGGCCAGGCAGATTTTTGCCGAACGCCTGCCGCTGTACGCGGCCAAACTGGAAGTCAGCTACCGCGCCTTCGCGCTGTCGTCGGCCACCACGCAATGGGGCTCCTGCACCGCCGACGGCCGCATCCGCCTGAATTGGCGCCTGATCCATTTTGCGCTGCCGCTGATCGATTACGTGATCGCGCACGAACTGTCGCACTTGCGCGAGATGAACCACAGCCCGCGCTTCTGGGCCACGGTGCAGTCGGTTTTCCCGGAATTCGAAGCGGCCAGAAAAGCCTTGCGCGAGCACGCGCCGGAAACGCTGCCGATGTTCTGAATCGCCCAGTTCAACCTGCTGCGGTGCTTGCCGCCGCCAGCGAACTGTCCCTGCCGCACGCGAGTGCCAACAGGGAAGCTTCAAAAACACATACTCCCAGCATCAACGATCAATTACGGGTGCGATGTGTTTGTCTAGACAACATACCCCGCATTTTTACAATTTTACTTGGAAGTGGGCTCGTGGTTTTACCCGGCTGCGCCACCACCGGCAGCGCCGTCAGGCCGCCGCTTCCTTGCGTTCGATCAGTTCGATCTTGTAGCCATCCGGGTCGGTGACGAAGGCGATCACCGTCGTCCCGCCCTTCACCGCGCCCGCTTCGCGCGTAACATTGCCGCCGGCCGCCTTGACCGCCGCGCAGGCCTGCTTGGCGTCGTCCACCGCAATCGCGATGTGGCCGTAGGCGGTCCCGAGTTCGTAGTGATCGACGCCGTGGTTGTAGGTCAGCTCCAGTTCGGCGTGCTCGGGATTGCTGCCGTAGCCGAGGAAGGCCAGCGTGTACTTGTATTCGGTGTTTTCGGAAGTGCGCAGCAGTTTCATGCCGAGCACCCGGGTATAAAAATCGATGGATCGTTGCAGGTCGCCGACCCGCAGCATGGTGTGAAGAATGCGCATAAGAGTCCCATAGTGAAAAATGGATTGGATTAGCTACTGATTTTATCCGTGATGCGGAAAACCGTTTGCGCATGAAAAAGACGACCTCGGATGACCGTCTTCGGATACCTGTCCTGCACCATCAGGTTGACATCCCCGCTCAGGTCCGCGATGCGGAAACAGGGAAGACTCGCCGGCAGGATCAGCAAAGCCGTGACAACGCTAAAACCGAGTGCCAAACGCTGGCCGATACGCAAGCGGTTCAGTTTTTTTATTTCTTTTATGACATCCTTGGCGAGTTGGCAGTGTCTCCGGAGCTGGGCGCCCAATGGCCGATCAATTATTGTTTTTTCAAAGCAATTTTTGGCTATTCTTGGAATAGCGGTAGCTCTCGAAAATCAGCGCATTGCATCGCGCGGTGGCAGCCGTGCGGACTGGGGAGAGATACCACGCAAACCGCGCCGGCCAAGGCGTTGGCGGCGTGTCGTGAGCTTATCCGGGGAAAACGATGCTGAACAACGCGCATGCGTGCCCGAAAACACGGGCAAAAAACACCGCCACGCACGCGGGCGCAGCGTCAAGCAACCAACTGTCGGAAATGGCAGGGGCCGAATCGCTGCCGAAGTAATGTCGCCTTTTCGATCCGCCCCGTACCCGCGTGCAGCGTCAGTGCCCCGCGAATTTTTCGCCAAGCAGATTCAGCTTCAGCTGTGCATCCGCCGGATTGTCGCCAAGCCAGATTTTCAACAGCGCGTTGTAAAACGCCACATCCGGCAGCGGTTCCGAGATCTTCTTGCCATTGTGGGTGGAAACAGTGCCGGCACCGGGTATCCAGTCGACCCCGATCACGTCGCCTTTTTTCAGCTCTGGAACCGTCGCAAACATTTCCCCGAACTGCATCATTTGGGTAACGATTTTGGTGCGCTCCGCCAGCGTCGAGTTTTTCTTGATGCCTGCCATGAAACTCTGGCCGAGCTCTTCGTTGCTGAGATCGCGCATCATCACCAGCGTTACCCGCTTGGCCCCCGGCGCCGCCAGCACGTCCGCCACCGTGCTCTTCTTTTCGGCCAGATACAGGCCGGCGGCGTAAACTTTGAAAACCACTTTGAAGCGCACGCCGGCGCCGTTCAGCTTCAATTCCTGGTTGGCCACGCGCACGCTGTCATCCAGTTTGACGCCAGCGACTTCCACCGCCTGCACAGTCGGCGCCAACGCCAGCGCACCAAGTAAAGAAGCAACTGCCAGCAGCCGTTTTCCCAGAATGTCTCTTTTCATTTTTACTCCCATGTAACTACGGCTGCGGAGTGCAGCCGATAATGGAACGGTCGTTTTATTTTTTATAGCACAGCATAGTGAAAAAATATCCATGGCGCAACTGAAAAGTCGCCGCATGATGGTTTTGCAAGCGGCGACAAAAAAGCCGCCGGTCAAAAACCGGCGGCCTGGAAAAGACCGAACCACGAGAGAAAGTGGTTTGCTATTCGAAAAATTCCTTGACCTTGTCTTTCCACGATTTGCTTTGCGGACTATGGCGTGCGCCACCCTCGGTGGTCGAGCGCTCGAATTCGCGCAGCAAGTCCTTTTGCTGTTCAGTCAGCTTGACCGGCGTTTCCACCACCACGTGACAGAACAGGTCGCCGGCATAGCCGGAGCGCACGCCCTTGATGCCCTTGCTGCGCAGGCGGAAGATCTTGCCGGACTGGGTCCCTTCGGGAATCGTGAAGGACGCCTTGCCGCTCAGGGTCGGCACTTCAATTTCGCCGCCGAGCGCCGCGCGCGTATACGAAATCGGCATTTCGCAATGCAGATCGTCGCCTTCGCGCTGGAATACCGGGTGCGGCTTGATATGAATTTCGACGTACAAGTCTCCCGCCGGGCCGTTGTTCAGGCCCGGTTCGCCGTTGCCTGAGGAGCGGATGCGCATGCCATCGTCGATCCCGGCCGGAATCTTGACTTCCAGCGTCTTGTTGCGTTTGATGCGGCCGGCGCCGCTGCAAGTGGCACAGGGGTCGGCGATCATCTTGCCGCTGCCGTGGCACTTCGGGCAGGTTTGCTGGATGCTGAAAAACCCTTGCTGCATGCGCACCTGGCCGTGGCCGCCGCACGTGCTGCAGGTGGTCGGCGACGTTCCCGGTTTGGCGCCGGAACCGTGGCAGGTGTCGCAACTGTCCCAGGACGGGACCCGAATCGTGGTATCGAAGCCGTGCGCCGCCTGTTCCAGCGTAATTTCCAGGTTGTAGCGCAGATCGGCGCCGCGATAGACTTGCGGTCCGCCGCGCCCGCGCCCGGCGCCGCCACCAAAAATATCGCCAAAAATATCGCCGAAGGCGTCGGCGAAACCACCGGCGCCATTGGCGCCGAAACCGCCGCCACCCATATTGGGATCGACGCCGGCATGGCCGTAGCGGTCATACGCTTCCCGCTTTTGCGGATCGGACAGCATTTCGTAGGCTTCCTTGGCCTCCTTGAATTTGTCTTCCGCACCCTTGCTGTCCGGATTGCGGTCCGGATGATGCTTCATCGCGAGCTTGCGGTAAGCCTTCTTGATCTCATCATCGGAGGCATTTTTCGCTACGCCCAGTATTTCGTAAAAATCACGCTTCGCCATCGTCTTGGCACCTTGTCTGTCTAAGCAAAAAAGCCGAGCGGAAGCATTTTGCTTCGACCCGGCGCGTCAAGGCGGCCGCCAAACTCCTGCGGCCGCCTGACCAGGGACACCTTACTTGTTGTCCTTGACTTCCTTGAAGTCGGCATCCACCACGTCATCTTCCTTGGCACGGCCTTCACCGGCATCCGCACCGCCGGCGCCACCACCCGCCGCCGCGCCCGCTGCCTGCTGCTGCGCCTGCATATCGGCATACATTTTCTCGCCCAGCTTCTGGGCAGCGGCTGAAACCGCGGCCGACTTGGCATCGATAGCGGACTTGTCGCTGCCTTTCAGAGCCTCTTCCAGCTCCTTGATCGCGCCTTCGATCTTGTCCTTCTCGCCGGCATCCAGCTTGTCGCCGTGTTCGGCCAGCGCCTTGCGGGTCGAATGCACCAGCGCGTCGCCCTGATTATGGGTTTCCGCCAGTTCCTTCAGGCGCTTGTCTTCTTCGGCGTTGGCTTCGGCGTCACGCACCATCTTCTGGATTTCGTCTTCGGTCAGGCCGGAGTTAGCCTTGATCGTGATCTTGTTTTCCTTGCCGGTCGCCTTGTCCTTGGCGCCGACGTGCAGGATACCGTTGGCATCGATGTCGAAGGTGACCTCGATTTGCGGCGTGCCGCGCGAAGCCGGCGGAATCCCTTCCAGGTTGAATTCGCCGAGCGCCTTGTTGCCGACCGCCATCTCGCGTTCACCCTGATAAACCTTGATGGTCACCGCCGGCTGGTTGTCGTCGGCAGTCGAAAACACCTGGCTGAACTTGGTCGGAATCGTGGTGTTCTTCTGGATCATCTTGGTCATCACGCCGCCCAGCGTCTCGATGCCGAGCGACAGCGGCGTCACGTCCAGCAGCAGCAAGTCCTTGCGGTCGCCGGACAACACCGAGCCCTGGATCGCCGCACCGACCGCCACCGCCTCATCCGGGTTGACGTCCTTGCGCGGCTCCTTGCCGAAGAAATCCTTGACCGTTTCCTGCACTTTTGGCATGCGTGTCATGCCGCCGACCAGGATGATGTCGTTGATGTCGGTGACTTTGATGCCGGCGTCCTTGATGGCGATGCGCACCGGATCGATGGTCTTGGAAATCAGGTCCTCGACCAGTGATTCCAGCTTGGCGCGCGTCATTTTCAGGTTCAAATGCAGCGGCGCGCCGTTCGCCATCGCGATGTACGGCTCGTTGATTTCGGTCTGTTGCGACGACGACAGTTCGATCTTGGCGCGCTCGGCCGAAGCCTTGATGCGCTGCAAGGCGATTGCGTCCTTGGACAGGTCGAGGCCGTTGATCTTCTTGAATTCGTCGAGGATGTAATCGATCATGCGCTGGTCGAAGTCTTCGCCGCCAAGGAACGTATCACCGTTGGTGGACAGCACTTCGAATTGCATTTCGCCGTCGACATCGGCGATTTCGATGATCGAAATGTCGAAGGTGCCGCCGCCCAGGTCGTATACCGCGATCTTGCGGTCGCCCTTGCCGCTCTTGTCGAGGCCGAACGCCAATGCCGCCGCGGTCGGCTCATTGATGATGCGTTTTACATCCAGGCCGGCGATGCGGCCGGCATCCTTGGTCGCCTGGCGCTGTGAATCGTTGAAGTAGGCCGGCACCGTAATCACCGCTTCGGTGACTTCTTCACCAAGGTAATCTTCGGCGGTTTTCTTCATCTTGCGCAGCACTTCGGCCGAAATCTGCGGCGGTGCCAGCTTCTTGTCGCGCACCGACACCCAGGCGTCGCCGTTGTCGGCCTTGATGATCTGGAACGGCATCAGGTTGATATCCTTCTGCACTTCCTTTTCGTCGAACTTGCGGCCGATCAGGCGCTTGACTGCGTACAGCGTGTTCTTCGGATTGGTTACCGCCTGCCGCTTGGCCGGCGCGCCGACCAGGATTTCGCCGTCTTCCTGATAAGCGATCACCGACGGCGTGGTGCGTGCGCCCTCGGAATTTTCGATGACTTTCGGCTGGCCGCCTTCCATGATGGCGACGCAAGAGTTGGTGGTACCCAGGTCAATGCCAATGATTTTGCCCATGATTTTTATTCCTTTATTCCTTGTCTAACGGATAACTAAAGCTCGGATGTTCTTAATATGCGGAAAATAAGAGCGCTTTCAAGCACCGCTGTGGATAATTTTTAACCGGTTCGCTCCTGCGCCACCGTCACCAACGCCGGACGCAGCAGACGATCGGCGATGGTATAACCCTTCTGCAGAACTTCCACCACGGTATTCGGTTCCTGATCGGCAGCCACCAGCGACAAGGCCTGATGCTTCATCGGATCCAGCTTTTCACCAACGGCTGGATCGACCTCCAGCAGCTTGTGCTTTTCAAATGCGATATTCAGTTGCTTGAGCGTCATCTCAACGCCCGCCTTCAGCGACTCGACCGAAGGCGTATCGATTTTCAACGCGGTTTCCAGATTGTCCTTGACTGGCACCAGGGCTTCGGCAAAGCTCTCGATGGCGAATTTGCGTGCGCGGGCGACGTCATCCTGAGCACGCCGGCGGCCATTTTCGACTTCGGCCTTGGCACGCATGAAGGCATCTTCCATTTCAGCGGCCTTGGCTTGCGCTTTGGCCAGCTGGTCCTCAAGTTCAGTCGTGATGCCTGGCACGCTATCGGCGATGGCATTGTCGTCGGTCGTCGTTGGTTCCAGCGGATTGTCCTTGTCTTGCATTAAAAATCTCCCACAGTCGGTTACGGAATTCGTAATAAAAAAACAAATGGGGTTATTCCCCGGCTTTTTCAAGAGATGACGGCAATCGCTCTTGACCCACTGGCGCTGCTGGCGAGATTGTCACGTCCGGTTACACAAGTTACGGGAGTAAGCAGGTATTGAAGTCAAATACGCGACAAACTGAATGACCCATATGTTGGCTTGCCGCTGTATTGCTGGACTGAAACTATGAAACTGCCCCTGATTTCCGCCACGGTCGTCATCTACATCGTGCTGGCCACGATCTGGATCTGCTACTCGCAACTGGTCGCGCTGTACTGAGCCAAAACGTATTATTTTAGCAAAGCACCCAGTAGATTTTTGGCAACCCCTCATGACCACAGAATTTTTCTAAAGGGGGATCCATCAATAAGCGGATGGCCATTCCACACAAAAAAAGCGAGTAATAATGCCGTGGCTCGGTATTATTGTTCCGCGCCCAGACGCAGGGCGGCCGCACGGCTGGCAGCTTGTTCCGCAGTCCGGCTGCCAACGACCGGCATGGGTACGGTCGGCCAGCCATTCAAATGCTCTTCAGCAATATCCGCCAGTGCGGAAATCCACTCCGGCATCTCGTTGAGCGCTGCAATGTAATGAAATTCACTGCCGCCGGCCTGCAGAAAATCGCGCTTCACTTCCATACCGATTTCTTCCAGCGTCTCCAGGCAATCCGCCACAAAACCCGGGCAAATCACGTCCACCCTCCGCACTCCTTGCTTGGCCAGGGTTTGCACTGTGGTGCTGGTGTATGGCTGCAGCCATTCGGCCTTGCCGAAGCGCGACTGGAAGGTCACCAGGTATTGATCTTCGGCCAGCCCCAATGCTTGCGCCAGCAGCCGCCCGGTTTTTTGGCACTCACAATAATACGGATCGCCCAGCAACAGCGTACGCCGGGGCATGCCATGAAAACTCATCACCAGTTTTTCGCCCTTGCCGTTTTGCTGCCAGTGTGCCTGCACCGATTTGCGCAGCGCGCCAATATAGGCGGGATGATCGTGATAATGCTTGACCAGGCGCAGTTCCGGCACGTTGCGCACCGTGGCGTAGTGCCGGAACACCGCATCGAAGCTGGAGCCGGTGGTGGCGCCGGAATACTGCGGATAGGCCGGCACGATCAATATCCGCTGGCAACCTTCAGCTTGCAGTCGGGCCATCACCGTCGCCACTGCCGGCTCGGCGTAGCGCATCGCGTAGGCAACCTGCAACTGATGCCCGCGTTCGCCAAGATAGCCACGCAGCAGCAATGCCTGCTTTTCCGTATGGAATTTCAGCGGCGACCCTTCTGCGGTCCAGATCATCTTGTATTTGGCCGCCGAACGAGCCGGCCGCAGCGGCAGGATGATACAACGCAGGATCAGCCACCACAGCGCGCGCGGGATTTCGACCACGCGCGGATCGGACAGGAATTCCTTCAGGTAGCGGCGCAGCGCGCCTGTGGTCGGCGCATCGGGCGTGCCGAGGTTGATCAGCACCAGACCGATCTGGTCCGGCGTACCGTGGATGTGCGGGGGTTCTTTACGAAAGGACATGGGTCATCGATAAAAAATCAAGGAAATGCGGTGCGCGACCGGCACACCACTCAAAGAGCGCGCATCACGTTTTGCCTACAGCGCCAGCAATTCGCGCGCATGCTTGCGCGTGGTGGCAGTAATTTCCAGTCCGCCCAACATGCGGGCGATTTCTTCGACCCGCGCCTTGCTATCCAGGAATGCGATACGTGAAACCGTTTTGCCGTCGCCGCTGGTCTTGCTAACCTGAAAATGCTGGTTCGCCTGGCTCGCCACTTGCGGCAGATGCGTCACGCACAGCACCTGGCGCTCTTGTCCCAGCCGTTTCAGCAGGCGCCCGACCACCTCCGCGACCGCGCCACCGATGCCGCTGTCGACTTCATCGAAGATCAGGGTTTCAGCCTTGGTACTATTGGCGCCGGTGGTTGAGGTGATGACTGAAATCGCCAGCGCGATACGGGCCAGTTCGCCGCCGCTGGCAACCTTGCCCAGTGCCCGCGGCGCCACGCCGGCATGCCCGGCCACCAGGAATTCGACCTGCTCCAGCCCATAGCTGGCCGCCTCGCAGGGGTTCAGCGCCACCTCGAAGCGACCACCTCTCATGCTCAGCTCCTGCATCGCGGCCGTCACCGCGTCGCCGAGCGCGGCGGCGGCCCTGGCGCGCGCCTTCGACAACTTGCGGGCTGCCGCCAGATAGTCGGCTTTCAGCTTTTCCTCCTGCCCGCGCAATGCATCCAGATCGCTGACATTGGCCAGCTGCCGCAGCTGCGCCGACAACGCTTCGAATTCCTGCGGCAGTTCGTCCGGCCCGAT
>DATJCV010000238.1:0-3661 GCA_035497775.1 Burkholderiaceae bacterium
GATACCTATACGCACGACTACCAGGCTTCCGGCGCCGCCACCTGCGAAGCGGCGCGGCGCGCGCTGCTGTCCCAGGGCTATGTGCTCAACCAGGCCGACGCCAACCTGGTCAAGGGCCGCAAAAGCTTCCAGCCGAAAAGCGATTCCCACGTCGAAATCGAATTTCATGTGGTGTGCGTGCCCGGCATCCGGGAAAGCAAGACGGGTGCGGCCGGCACCACGGTATTCGTCAACGCCTTGCAGGATCGTTACGCGCTGAAGAAAGTGAACAACTCCGCCAGCCTCGGCGTCGGCGTGCTCGGCTCAGTCTCGGTGCCGTTCACCGCCAGCGACGATTCGATGGTCAAGGTCGCCAGCGAAACCATTCCCGCCGGCCGCTTCTACGACCGCTTCTTCGCGCTGATCGAGCGCTACCTGGTGCTGGATGTGGAAGAGCCCGCTGCCGGCTCTCTCGCACCCGGCCTGCCTGCGAATAAAGAGAAACAATGAGCCCCGACCTGCAACCCGGTATCCGCTTTGAATGGCGCTATACTGTGCCGCCCCGCGCCACGGTACCGCAACTGTTTCACGACACCGCCTTCTGCCGCGACATGCCGGACGTGCTGGCGACCGGCTATCTGGTCGGGCTGATGGAACTGGCCTGCACCCACGGCATCATGCAATACGTCGATTGGCCGCGCGAGCAAAGCGTCGGCACGCTGGTCAATTTTTCACACATTGCGGCCACCCCGCCCGGCATGACGCTGACCATCAAGGGCGAAGTGACCGCGGTCGACGGCCGGCGGGTGGTGTTCCGGGTCGAAGCCTGGGACGGCATCGACAAGATCAGCGAAGGCACGCACGAACGCGTGGTGATCGCACCCGACAAGTTCAACGCCCGGCTGGCACAAAAAAGGGAGCGGGCGGCGCCGTGAACCATGCCATCCGACCGCCAGCCGGCGCCGATCCGGTGCCGTCACCCTGCATCAGCGTCTGCCGCATGGACCCGCGCACTGAATGCTGCACAGGCTGCTGGCGCACGCTGGATGAAATCGCGCAATGGGCGGCAGCCACGGACGATTGCAAACGCGCCGTGTGGGTCGAAATCGAACGGCGGCGGAAGCAGCATGGCGGGCAGGCTTCCTGACTATCGATCGGCAGCAAGCGGCACCAGACATCGCGGTGAAATCAAATTCCTACGGACGCCAAAAAAATGAATCTTCCGCTGCATTTGTCACCCAATTTGCCGTCCACCATGCGCGTGCTGGAACGCGGCTGGCTATCCTCCAACAACATCCTGTTTGTCGGCCGTGAAGAAACCGCGCTGGTCGACAGCGGCTACGTCATCCACGCGCCGCAAACGCTGGCGCTGGTCGCGCACGGCCTGCAGGGGCGGCGCCTGGATCGGCTGGTCAACACCCACCTGCATTCCGACCATTGCGGCGGCAACGCCGCGCTGCAACAGGAATACGGCTGCCGCACCACGATCCCCGAGTCGGAAGCCGCCAAGGTACGCGCCTGGGACGAAGAGGCGCTGACCTACGCCGCCACCGGCCAGCAATGCCCACGCTTCACTTTCGACGACACGCTGCAGCCGGGCGACACGCTGCTGCTGGGCGACCTCGAATGGCAGGCGCTGGCCGCGCCCGGCCACGATCCGCATTCGCTGATCCTGTACTGCCCGGCCGAACGCATCCTGATTTCCGCCGACGCCTTGTGGGAAAACGGCTTCGGCGTGATCTTCCCCGAACTGGATGGCGGCTCCGGCTTCGCCGAGGTGCGCGCGACGCTGGAACTGATCGCCAGCCTCGATATCCGCCTGGTGATCCCGGGCCACGGCGCGCCGTTTGCCGACGTGCCAAAGGCACTCGCCACCGCCTTCGGCCGCATCGACTACCTGGCGGCCGACCCGGCGCGCAATGCGCAGAACGCGATCAAGGTCTTGCTGAAGTTCCTGCTGCTGGAGCGGCAGCGCATGCCGCTGGCCGAGGTGCCGCGGCTGCTGGCGCAAATTCGCTTGTTCGGCGAAGCCAACCGGCGCTATCTGCAACAGACCGAGGCCGAACTGGCGCAGTGGACAGTGGCGCAACTGGTGCGCGCCGGCGCGGCCGCGGTGGACGGCGAGCTGCTGCTGAATCGGGATTGACGGCGGCGCTGCGGAAATGCGCCGGCGCCGTGCGCGAAGACACATACTGCCTGATATGTGGCTTGTTGTCGTATATATTCATTAAGTGTTCAATGCATACTCCATAAATTGTGACTAATTCATAGTGAATTGCGGTTCCCGATGCAACATTTCCCGTTGGTCGCTTTCACGCCGGCGGAAGCCCGGTTCGTTGCAATGCCAAACCGGTTGCGGCGCTGTCAGTCCTGGAGCTGTTCGGATTCGAGCACGCGTTCGCCGGCGGACGGCGCCAATACGCCGGCTAGCAGCGCGCGGGCGACGCGGCTGTTCGCGTACGGCGTCAATCAGCGATGGCCGCGGGATGGTGTAGCCGGGATAGGCGAGGACGCGGATGCCGGCCCGACCGGTCGTGTGTGGTGGTCAAATAAATTCGGACACAGCCATAGGTTTTTTTGTTGCCATGTTCCGCTCGTAGATGGAGGGCGGCAGATTGTCGTGGTCAAGTATTAATGGACACTGAGATAGGGCGACCCGTGGCCGAAGTCTGGCTAAATCCACCGAAAGAGAATGCGGCGAGCACTCAGAAATTGAGCCGCGCCGCATGAAAAAATGGACATCATGGTTGACAAACACCGAGGTCAAACCTTCAACTCTCGAGAGGCTGAAAAGGGCGGTTTTTAGAGCTCCCCTTCACTGATACACCCGCAGAATGCTCTCTGTCCACGTCCTTTGCCTGACCAGGCTGCCGTTTTGCCGCAAGGTCTTGGTGAAAGTGACGTGGAAAAAATCGTCATCCGACTCGATTTGTGCCTTGGTCAAGAGATCTATTTCATTGCCCGCGATGGTAAACACGTTTCGACGCTCGCCTTGGTAGCGGGCGTTGGCAGGCGCGGCGTCATTGACATCCCATTGGTACGATTCGCCGGACTGGTATTTGTTGTCACGAATGGTCCAGGTAACGTCGCTGGTGGTCGAGAAGGTCGAAGCACCGGTTAGTTCATCGCGAACACTCTTGAAAACCGGGCCGTTCTTGTCCAGCTCTTTGCCAAAAGGCGCTGCATCACTCGGCTCTGCCGGGGGTAGCACACAGGATGGGCTGGTTTCGTTCTGCACTGGTACCACCGGCAACTCGAGCCATGTGTCGCCGCCCAGCAAAAGACTGGTGGTGCCTGGCGTGGGGCTGGGCCAGATCATCGGAAATTGCGCGTTGGCGACCGCCAGGCGGATGCGGTGGCCCGGCTTGAAACGCCAGGTGGTGAAGTGAATCGAGGTGGCCAGCGCAGTCGGTTCACCGGGGATCAGCGCTTTAGGCGCAAGCCGTGAAACACGCTGGGAAGGATTGATGATCGCACCGCTGACCAAGGACACCTTGCCATCCGGAGCAACGTCTTCCAGACGCACCGTCCACTGATAGAAAGGCGCATCTGCAGCGACGCGCAAGCCCACTTGCGGCATGCCCATGATCTCCATGGCTTCGGTCAAAGGGGCAGAGTCGTAGACCAGGCTGTGGGCGTCGTCCGCTGCCATGTCGCCCGTTTGTTCGCCCCACCAACCGCC
>DATJCV010000239.1:0-4754 GCA_035497775.1 Burkholderiaceae bacterium
TTTCACCGGCGCGGCCGGCATGAGCGTTCCCTACGACAAGTCCGTCTCGCTGGCGCTGCTGACCGACATGCTGCGCATCCGCCGCCTCGAGGAAAAAGCGGCCGAGCTGTACGGCGCCGGAGAAATTCGCGGCTTCCTGCATCTGTACATCGGCGAGGAGGCGGTCGCCGTCGGTGCGCTGCATGCTCTCGCCCCGGAGGACAACATCGCCGCCACCTACCGCGAGCACAGCCACGCGCTGGTGCGCGGCGTGTCGATGAACGCGATCATGACCGAGATGTACGGCAAGTGCGATGGATGCTCGCGCGGCCGCGGCGGCTCGATGCATATCTTCGACCGCGCCACCCACTTCTTCGGCTGCAATGCGATCGTCGGCGGCGGACTGCCACTGACCGTCGGCCTGGGCTGGCGGACAAGATGCAGGGGATCCGACGCGTGAACGTCTGCTTTTTCGGCGAAGGCGCGATGGCCGAAGGCGTGCTCCACGAATCGATGAACCTCGCCGCGTTGTGGCGACTGCCGGTGCTGTTACTGTGCAAAAACAACTTCTATGCGATGGGCACGGCGTTGGCACGCTCCGAATCGCAGCTCGACCTCTGCGCCAAGGCCGCCAGCTACAACATGCCGACCTCCCGCGCCGACGGCAACGGCGCAGCCTTGCTCCATATGCCGCGCAACTCGCGCAAAAAGATATTTACCGTCACTCCCCCTATTCCCTTGCCGAGGCGCTTCAAGCGCTTCTCCAGATCGGAAGCGTCTTTTGAGCGCTGGTGCAATGCATTCAAGTCGCCCCCGTACTGCTCCATCAGTGCCCGATTGACGTTCATCAGCTTGGTCGCAGTCTTGAAGTCGTATCTGGTGTAGCCGCCGCGATCGAGAATCGCGACCAGCTTGTCCCAGCCGGCGTCCAGGATTTTGCGAGAGGACAGCACGCCGGCCCGCTCGAACTCGCGATAGGTGTGGATGGCGCTCGCCTCGGATATTCTGGCGCCGAACAGAACGGCAGCAAGAAACCATTTGTAGATTTCGGCTGAGCGGCCCGAACCGATATCGATGCCCAACTGCGCCGCATAGGAGCTGCCGAACTGCTCAACCACTTCCGCTGCCCGCATCGCGGCTTCCTACCCTGTGCGATATCTGGCGCCTGCGTCCGGGAGCAATCGGGACCTGGCCATGAAGCCTTGCTTGTGGTTTCTGCCGCGCCTCTTGCGCCAGCCACTCGCGGATCTTTTCATACACTTCCAGGCGACCGAGAAGATCCAGATGGTGGAGCCCGTAAGCCACCCATTGCCGCGACTTCGGGAACAACAGGGTGTGGGAGCGCTGGGGATGGCGCCCGAGCGCCGCGTCGAGCGGCACTATCCCGTCCCCCAGCAGCCGATCGCGGAGGTCGCCCGCCCGGCGCCCGGTGGTTCCGGCGATGGTGTAGCACTTCACCCCTTTCGGCAGCGGCACCGGCTGCCTGTGATCCTCGGCCTGCTCGAAGCGGTCGCGCCCCTCCCAGTCTTCATCCAGCAGGTTGCCATAACGCAGGTCGGTGATGCCGGCGCTGCGAATTTTCCCCAGCCGGGCAAACGGCGCCGTGTACGCTCTGCGACCGAGCACGGCCGTCAGCCAGTTGCCCCCGCGTTCGAGCGGTGCGCCATGGTGGGGGGTGCCGAGGAAGATCATCTTTCCGAGCTGCTGGGGCCAGGCATGACCTGCAGCCTTGCCGTAGTGGCAGGCGCTGCGGGCAACCAGGCCGCCCATGCTGTGCGCGAGGATTACCATTTCTTCGAGCGGAACCGGCCATTGCTTGACCAATGCCTCCATCAACGCGGAAAATTCTCGCCCATTGACGGATACATGAAGACCACTGTTGTAGTGCAGGTAGATTGGCGTGTATCCAAGATCGCGGGCAAGCGCCGCGCCATGGTCATGGCCGCCGCGGCGCCATTGCAAATCACACCGGCATAAGCCGTGGATGAGTATCAAGAGCTTGCCATTCGCCCTTGGCATCGCCGCTGCCAGCGCATGCTTCTTCAACTCCAGCGGCCGGCCGTCGTGGCGCAGCCGCATGTGGATTGCCAGCGGATTGCCGGAATCGACCAGGTAATCTCCCATCAGGCCATTCAGGATCGCAAGCACCATTTCGCGCTCGATCGACGACGCCTGTTCGCCGGGCGTTGCCGCCCGCGCCAGCAGCGCATCGCACCAGCTGCTCACAATGGCCATCGATGCCCGCACCTGCCGATAGGCGAAACGTGTGATTCCAGCAGCGCCCACCCCGGGCATCGATGCGCGAATGATTTTCTCGTGAAGCGCCTCCACCAGGTCGACCACCCCTTCGGCCGCCGCCACCGCGAGGCGGCCGACTCCATGGAGGTCCGTTGCGTGGAAATGAGCATTTTTTCTCATCGCTAACATCTGTCCTTCGCTCATTCGGGACCCGGGGCCGGCTCGGCAGGGATAGCGCAGGTGACGGCCCGGAAGCACTTCACTCTTCCAGTTCTTCGTTTGCCGGTTCGATATCAAGTCTTTCCATCGCCTCGAACGGTTCCATGGCGGCCCGGGCAAACTCACCGGCACGAAATGCGATCCAGTCATTCGCGTCGGTTGCATATTTCGGGAACGGTTCGGCATCGCCGGCAGGCAGACGCTTCCAGTCCTTTATCGGACCAGCCACCGTTCAGCGGCGATTCCGGATGCCTGCCGTGCAAACGCCGGCAGGCCTGTGCCAAGCGGTTCTAGCTAGCTGCCGAGCCGGAACGTCGCTGCGAGACCACCCTGGCAACACCTTTCATCGCTGGCCTCTTCACCGCTCCTTTAACTACCAGTTTCCTGGCGGGTGTCGCCATCCGTTTCTGGGGTGTCGCCGGTTTTACCTTCTTTACCATCGCGGTTTCCTTGCCTGTCCACGCTGTCAACGCTTTGATCGCTCTGTCCAATTCGTCGATCTGCCAGCGCAGTGCCAGGATGTCCTCCTGCGTCGGCACCCCAAGACTGTGCAGCGAGAGCGAGACGCGGTCTTCGAATATTTTTTCAAATTTTTCCCAAGAACCGGCAGCCTGGCTGCCGACGTCTTGAGAGAGCCTCACGGCATCGGCGACGCCGAAACCCCGTTCTCCGGACCGGTGCCACGCCTGCTTCTGCAAGTCCACGCCCTCCTGCACCAGCCTCGCAATGACGTCGCCGCCTTCTTCCCGCGCCTTGGCAAACGCGCCAAGGCCTGCCAGCCAAATCTGATGCATCGACCCGAGTATTGCTTCGACCATCGGATTCTCCTCAGACCTCGCCAGCGATTTCAACTTCCTGACCATGCTGCACTCCCGATCTTTGTTTGGCCTCGAGCATCGCAGAAGCGTTCTTCAGCGCATCTTGCTTTAGGCAACGTAGGTCTGAGTCTGGTTCCACACCGCAGGCGGGTTACGCCATCGGCTCCGCCGCCCGCCTGGGATTCGCCCCGGCTTCAATCGCGTGAGCAGCCCGATCCTCTTCATCCTTGACCACCCGCCGCAAGACCTTGCCTATATTGGATTTTGGCAATGGTTCATTGCGGAACACGACGTACTTCGGCACCTTGTACGCGGTCAGGTACTTCCGGCAATGTTCCATCAATGCCTCAGCAGTCAGCGCCGAGTCCCTTTTGAAGACGACGATCTTCACCGCCTGGTCGGAGCGTTCGTCCGCTGCCGCAATGGCGGCCACTTCAAATACGCCGGGGTGCATTGCCGCCACGTCTTCGACTTCATTGGGAAACACCTTGAAGCCGGAAACGACGATGACATCCTTCTTGCGATCTACCAGCTTGACATACCCGCTTTCATTCATGAAACCGATATCCCCGGTACGCAGCCAGCCATCGTCCGTGAATACGCGTGCCGTTTCCTCCGGCTTGTTCCAGTAGCCCTTCATCACCTGCGGGCCGCGCACGCAGATCTCCCCCAGTTGCCCAAGCGGCAGCTCGCCGCCGGCATCGTCGAGGATCGCGACCTCGGTGGAGGGAACCGGAAGGCCGATGGTGCCGGTGTACTCGGTAATGTCGAGCGGATTGGCACAAACGATGGGCGAGGTTTCCGTCAGGCCGTAACCTTCGATCAGCGGCACCCCGAATGTTTGGTGCCACTTTTCGGCGACCGCGCGTTGCACCGCCATGCCGCCAGCCACGACCACTTTCACATTCCCGGCATCCACCTGCTCGATGTCGGGCGTATTCAACAGTGCGTTGAACAGGGTGTTTACGCCGATCATCGCGCTGAAACGAGTGTGTTTCAGTTCCTTGATAAACGCGGGAATATCGCGCGGATTGGTAATCAGTACATTGTTTGCGCCGAGCCGGAAGAATGCCAACGTGGCGGTTAGCGCAAACACGTGATACAGCGGAAGCGGAATGATGGCGGTCTCTTCGCCCTCCTTGAGGACACCAGTGACCCACGCGGCAGTCTGCTGCAGGTTGGCGACCATGTTGCCATGGCTGAGGATCGCGCCTTTCGGCACGCCGGTCGTGCCCCCGGTGTATTGCAAGAATGCGGTGTCATCGGCCTTCAGGGCGATCTCGGTTAGCGCCATATCCGCCCCGCGCTTGAGCGCCTCGGAAACGCGGTCGCCCCCTGTATGTGCCACTCCGGCACCATGTGCAGGATATGCTTGACCACCAGGTTGGCAATCTGCGCCTTGGGAAAATGCAGCATGTCGCCGACACGGGTGAAGATCACGTGGCGTACTGAAGTGTTGACCAGCACCTCTTCCAGGGTGTGCGCGAAGTTGTCCAGTAC
>DATJCV010000240.1:0-5028 GCA_035497775.1 Burkholderiaceae bacterium
CATCGTACGCGGCAGCGACATCCTGATCCTGGCCGACGAAGTCTACGAACACATGGTGTACGACGGCGCGACACACGAATCGGTGGCGCGCCTGCCGGAACTGGCGGCGCGCGCCTTCGTCGTTTCCAGCTTCGGCAAGACCTACCACGTGACGGGCTGGAAGGTCGGCTATGTCGCCGCGCCGGCGGCGCTGATGCGCGAATTTCGCAAGGTGCATCAGTTCAACGTCTTCACCGTGAACACGCCGATGCAGCACGGGCTCGCCGCCTACATGGCCGATCCGACGCCGTATCTGCAACTGGCGGCGTTTTACCAGAAAAAGCGCGACCTGTTTCGCGCCGGCTTGCAGAAGACACGCTTGCGCTTGTTGCCGGCGGACGGCACCTATTTCCAGTGCGTTGATTATTCGGCGGTGTCGGCGCTGCCGGAAAACGAATTCGCGCAGTGGCTGACGGCGGAGATCGGCGTGGCCGCGATTCCGGTGGCGGCGTTTTACAGCCGGCCCAAGGAATCGGGCATCGTGCGCTTCTGTTTTGCGAAGCGGGATGAAACGTTGCTGGCGGCGCTGGCGCGCCTGGAGAAAATATAATTTATCGGGAGTATGTTGTATAAACTGCCACTCCAAGCCCGGAATTAGCCGCCAATACAGGGAGTATGTCAGGCGGCATGGCCCGGAGACATCGCGGGAAGCCGGCATTCGATAACCGGCATCCCCGCCATCGGGCCTCGCCGTCAAGCGCCGTTCATTTGGCGTAACTCTTCATCATCAGTTCGGTATTGATCTTGCGATCGGCATTGACCTTCTGCACCGTCGGCCGTTCGCCCATCGCTTTCAAATAGTCGCGCACCGGCAGTCCGGCCAGCATGTCTTCGCCGTAAATCGCCTTGGTCGCCAGTGACACCAGCGGCAGGTGGACGATGGCCGCGCAGTCAGCCAGCGTGAACTGGTCGCCGGCGATGAAGGGCGCAAAGCGCGCCAGTTTGGCGAAGCCGGCAATGTGGCGCTTCAGCAGTTTTTGTACCCGTGCCTTGGTTTCCTCGGACACCGACCCGCCAAAAAAGGCCTGCGGGTACAGTTCGCGCGCCACCAGCTCCAGATGCAGTTCCAGGAACGTCAGCAGCTCGCGGACCTTGGCGGCCGCGAACGGGTCGGCGGGCAAAAGCGGTTTTTGCGGATACACGGCTTCGATGTATTCCGCGATCACTGCCGATTCGCATAGCGCACCCTGCTCGACTTCGAGGTACGGCACTTTTCCAAGCGGTGATTTTTCCAGCAAGGACGCGCTGCGATCAGCCCACACCAGAACCTCTTCGAAGGGCAGCTCTTTTTCCAGCAAGCCCAGCTTTACCTTGTTGTAGTAATTGCTGGCAGCAAAACCGCATAGTCTCAACATGTGATCTCCTTTTGAATCCGATGGTGAACGACCGCACATGATATCCGCTCTTGCCGATTGGGCCGCTGTCAGCGCTCCGCCGGCGGCAATTGCCGCAACTGCTGCTCGACGAATGCCTGCAATTGCGGCGTCAGCGTATTGCCGGCGGTGGCCCGGCCGAAGGCTTCGCGCGCGTCCTCCGGGCGCGCGGCGTCGCGCAGCGAAATGCCCAGGCCCATCCACCACAGGCCGTTGTCCGGCGCCTTGCGCAGCGCCTGCCGGTAGTGCTCGATCGCTTCCGGGTGACGGCCGTCGCGCTGCAGCAGCGCGGCCAGAAAGGCCTGGTAGTCGGCGCGCTCGGCCGCATACGGCAGGCTGCGCCGCAAGGTATCCAGCGCCTGCGCCGACCCGCCCTGCTCCACCTGCACCCGGGCCAGGATCATCGCCATTCCGACCTGTTCCGGGTCCAGTTTCAGGCCGGCCTGCAGCATCTCGATTGCCGCCTGCGGGCGCTTGGCATCGAGCAGCAAACCGGCCAGTGTCTGGCGTGCCGCCGCGTGGCGCGGATCGGCCTGCAGCGCCTGCTCCAGCGCATCCTGTGCGGCGGCGGCATGACCCTGCTGGATCTGCAGCACCGCCCGGCGGAAATCGTTCTCGGCTAGCTGTTGCGGCGTCAGCGCGCGGATTTCCTTGGTCAGCGGTGCAGTCGATACCGGTGTTTCGGCTCTGTCGGCCGGCACTGCGGGCGCGGCGGGCGGAACCGGTTTTGGCGTCCGCTCCGCCCTGGACGGAGCGGACGCAGCCGGCGGAGCCGCGTTCTCGGTCGCCGCAGGCGCAGCCGGGGGCGGCGCGCGGCCAGCCGTTTTTTCCGGCGGCGGCGCGGCGGCAGCCGCTGCCAAAGCGGCCGGCCCGGCCGGTGTGGAATCCGGCCGGGCCGTTGCAACGGGAGCCGGTGGCGCGCTGGCGACCGGTGCCGGCTCGGCCTGCGCCGCCGCGACGGCGGCAGGCGCGGGACTGGCCGGCGCCGGTGACGCCGCCGCCGGGGCGGACGCGGCGGCCGACGGTGGCGGCACCCGCAGCAGCCACCACAGGCCCGCCCCGCTCAGCGCCGCCAACAGCAGCAGCGCCAGCCACCAGCCGGGATGCGCGCGCGCCGCCGCCGGCACCGCGCGCACCTGCATCTGTCCGATTGCATGCGGCGCGTCGTCGGCACGGCGCTGCTCCAGGTCCTGCAACATTTGATTGATCAAGCTCATTTCAACACCATCCAGCCGATGGCGGCCGCGGCCGCCAGGAAAATGACGCTGCCGGCACCCCAGCGCCACCAATGGCCGGCGCTCGCGGCGAGGGTATCGCGCGCGGCGCCGGCGACATGCCGTGCCAGTACCCGCTGCCGCCCTTCGCCATACGCCAGCATCAGCGACTTGTGCGCGAGGATGTTCACCAGGCGCGGAATGCCGCCGCTGGCCTGGCGCAGCTTGCGCATCGCGTCGCGCGTAAACAAGCGGCCGCCGCCATAGCCGGCGACGGCGAGCCGATGCGATATGTAAAACTCGAGGTCATCCGCGCTCAACGGGCCGAGGTGGTAATGGAAGGTGATGCGCTGCGCCAGTTGCCGGATCTCGCGCTGCTGCAGCTTGTGGTTCAGCTCCGGCTGGCCGAACAGCACGATCTGCAGCAGCTTGCGTTTTTCTGTTTCCAGGTTGGTCAACAGGCGCAGGGCCTCCAGGCTTTCCAGCGGCATCGCCTGCGCTTCGTCCAGGCACAGCAGCACGCGCTTGCCGTCTCCGGCCAAGGCCAGCAGGCGTTGCGTGAGCGCCTTCAGGATCTGGTGCTGATCGGCGCCCTGGTCGAGCGCGATCCCCAGTTCATCGGCCAGCGCCAGCATCAGGCTGCGCGGCTCCAGGTATGGATTCGGAATATAGGCGGTGACGAAATCGTCACCCAGAATCGCCATGAACTTGCGGCACAGCAGGGTCTTGCCGGTGCCGACTTCGCCGGAGATCTTGATGAAGCCTTCGCCGCTCCGAGCCGCGACCAGCAGCGTATTGAGCGCCTCCTGCGCGCTGCCGCAGGCGAAGAAGAAGCTGGTATCGGGAGTGATCCCGAACGGCAGCTCGCGCAGGCCAAAGTGTTTTTTGTACATGCCGGGCGGTCACTCCGGCAGCATGCGCGGCGCCATACCCTTGATCCGGTTCTGGGTTTCCAGCACGTCGTTGGCCCAACTGGCCCCACCCTGGACGATGGTCGGCTTCAGCAGGATCACCAGTTCGCGTTTTTGCGTCGTCTGGTTGGTATTGCGCACCAGTTGTCCCAGCACCGGCACATTGCCAAGGCCCGGCAATTGCGCGCGATCCGAGCGGGTGGTTTGCCGCATCAGGCCGCCGATGGCAAAGATCTGGCCGCTCTGGCCGCGCACCACGCTATCGGTTTCCGATACCGCCGAAGATGCCAGCGGCAGGGTTAGCGAGCCGCTGACTCCAAGATCGATCCTCTGCTCCACCGTCGTCACGTTGCTGACCGACGGATGGATGTGCAGGATGATGTTGCCGTCGTCATCGATCTGCGGCGTCACGTCCAGCGACACGCCGGAAAAGAATGGCTGCAAGGTCACGCTCGGCGTGGTGGTGGTGGCGGTGCCGGTAGTGGTGGTGGTGCTGACGTTGGTGACGAAAAATGCGTCGGTGCCGTCCTTCAGAACCGCTTTCTGGTTGTTCAGCGTCGCGATGCGCGGACTGGACAGCATGTGCAGGTTGCCCTGCGTTTCGAGGAAGGACAGCAGCGCGGCGAAGTTGCTGGTCTGGAACGCCAGCCCGAACAGGCCGCCCAGGTTTTTGGCGGCTCCGCTAACCAGGTCTTGCCCCGGCAGGCCGGTCAGGGTCGGATTGGTAAATGTGCGCGCGCTTGAATCGATCGCGGCTGAGCCGGTACCGAGCGGACCATTGGTCTGCAGCACCGTCCCCGGCGACAGGACGCCTCCCGAGAAACGGCTGTTGCCGCCGGTGCGGAAGGCGGCCCAGTTGACGCCGGCTTGATAACCGTCGTTCAGTTCCACCTCCATGATCTTGGCTTCGATAATGACCTGGCGATCGACGGAAAGCTGGGTCGCCTTGAGATACGCGGCGACATTCTTCAATTCGTCCGGCATGGCTCTCACCACCACCACGCCAGACTGCGGGCTGACGACGATGCTGCGCCCTTCCTTGCCGTTGCCGACGATTGCCTCGAGCGAAGCGCTGAGCTCGCCCCAGAAATCGTTTTTGGAAGTGGTTTTGATCTTGCTGGTATTCAGCGCTTCCGAGCTTATGGCACTGCTTTGCACGCTGCTGCCCGGCATGCTGGTGCTGTTGGGCGGAGCATTGCTGACCGAACCGGAAGTTACCCGGATATTCGAGGTGCCGTCGCGGCTGCCGGTCAGGTAGTTAACCTGAAACACCCGGGTCTGGATCGTCAGCGGCTTGACATAGATGCGCCGCCCCTCGACCTTGTAATCGTAACCGTACAGTTCGCGCACCGCATCCAGCGCTTCGAACAGCGTGACGTCCTTCAGGTTGGCCGAAATGGTGCCGGCCACTTCCGGATGCACCAGCATGTTGTAGCGGGTACCGGCCACGATCGCATTGAAGAACTGCTGCGCCGGCGCGTTGTTGAATGC
>DATJCV010000241.1:0-12133 GCA_035497775.1 Burkholderiaceae bacterium
AAGCCCACCAGTCCTCCAATAAACCCAAGAACAGGTTTGGCAATGAACACTTCATCGGCCGTCGCCGACGCCGCTGCCAAGGTAAGGCCGGCGATCGGATTTTTTGAACGTTACCTGACGCTGTGGGTTGCGCTGTGCATCGTCGCCGGCATCGTGCTGGGCCGCAGCTTCCCCGCCGCGTTCGGCGCCATAGCCGGGCTGGAAGTCGCGCGGGTCAACCTGCCGGTCGGCATCCTGGTCTGGGTGATGATCATCCCGATGCTGCTGAAGATCGATTTCGGTGCGCTGGCGCAAGTCAGGAGCCAGTGGCGCGGGATCGGCGTGACGCTGGCCGTCAACTGGCTGGTCAAGCCGTTTTCGATGGCGCTCCTGGGCTGGCTGTTCGTCCGCCAGCTATTTTCCGGCTGGCTGCCGGCCGACCAGTTGGACAGCTACGTCGCCGGCCTGATCCTGCTGGCGGCGGCGCCGTGCACCGCGATGGTGTTCGTCTGGAGCCAGTTGTGCCGTGGCGACCCGTATTTCACGCTATCGCAGGTGGCGCTGAACGACGCCATCATGATCGTTGCCTTCGCGCCGCTGGTCGCCTTGCTGCTGGGGCTGGCCTCGATCACCGTGCCGTGGGCCACGCTGTTGACCTCGGTCGGCCTGTACATCATCGTCCCGGTGCTGCTGGCCCAGTGGCTGCGCAAGCTCCTGTTGCGGGGAGGCGCGGCGCGGCTGGCGCGGCTCGGGCCGTACTCGATCGCGGCGCTGCTGGCGACGCTGGTGCTGTTGTTCGCGTTCCAGGGCGAGGCGATCGTGCGCCAGCCGCTGGTGATCGCGCTGCTGGCGGTGCCGATCCTGCTGCAGGTGCTGTTCAACTCGGGACTGGCGTATTGGTTGAATCGGCGCCTGGGTGTGCCGCACTGCGTCGCCGGGCCGTCGAGCCTGATCGGCGCCTCGAATTTTTTCGAGCTGGCGGTGGCCACCGCGATCAGCCTGTTCGGGCTGCAGTCGGGCGCCGCGCTGGCGACCGTGGTCGGGGTGTTGATCGAAGTGCCGCTGATGCTGCTGGTGGTCGGCATCGTCAACCGTTCGCAGGGCTGGTACGAAGCGCGCGCATGATCGTATGATGGCGGTCGCCTGCAGCCACTCCGATACGACCCGATCGCCACCGTCCGCCCATGACTGACCCCCGCCAGCGCGCAAAAATCATCGGCCTGCTCGGCTGCACACAGATCATTTCGTGGGGCACGCTGTATTACGCGTTCGCGATCCTGGGGCCGGAAATCCAGCGCGAAACCGGCTGGCGCACGGAGCTGGTGTTCGGCGCCTTTTCCTGGTGCATCCTGGTCGCCGGCCTGGTGGCGGCACCGGCCGGCATGCTGCTGGACCGCTTCGGCGGCCGCTCGATGATGGGGCTCGGCTCGCTGCTATGCGGCGCCGGCTTCCTGTTGCTGGGCACCGCCGATACGATCGCGCTGTACTTCATCGCCTGGAGCGTGCTCGGCGTGGCGATGGCGCTGGTGTTGTACGAGGCGGCGTTCGCCACCATCAACCGCGAATTCGTGCAGGGCGCGCGCAGCGCGATTTCGACGCTGGCGCTGTTTGGCGGGCTGGCCAGCACCGTGTTCTGGCCGCTGACGCTCAAGCTCAACGGCTGGCTCGGCTGGCGCGACACCTATTGGCTGTACGGCTTGCTGCAACTGGCGCTGTGCGCGCCGCTGCACCTGCTGCTGACGCCCGGCCGCAGGCTGCCGCCGGTGCCGCAGCATAGCGCGGCGCGCGCGGCGGCGGGATTCACCCTGAAGCAGGCGCTGCGCGACCCGGCGTTCTGGAAGCTGGCGTTCGCCTTTGCCGCCAACACCTTCATTTTCTCGGCACTGTCGGTGCACCTGATTCCTCTGCTGCAGCAGTTCGGCCATCCGATCGCCAGCGTAGTGCTGCTGGCAACCTTGATCGGGCCGATGCAGGTGGCCGGGCGCATCGGCGAGATGGCGTTCGCGCGCCGGGTGTCGCCGCAGACGGTGGGCAAGCTGACGTTCGCGGCCTTGCCGGCGGCGCTGCTGGCGCTGGTGCTGTGCGGCGAGCGGCAATGGGCGGCGGCGGCCTTCTGTGCGCTGTACGGGCTCAGCAATGGCGTGCTGACGATCGTGCGCGGCACGATTCCGCAGACGCTGTATGGTCGCGCAAACTATGGCGCGATTGCCGGCGCGCTGGCGGGGCCATCGCTGCTGGCCAAGGCGGCCGGGCCGCTGGCGATTGCGGCGGCGATGCAGGGCAAGCAGTCGCCGTATCCGATCCTGGCGCTGCTGCTGCTGTTTTCGCTGGCCTCGCTCGGTTTCTATCTGGCGGCGATCCGCTCGCGCAGCGGCATCGCGGCCAAGGTCACGCCGGCCTGATATCGTTTCTTACACCGCGCCGATCGTTCCTTACGCCGCGCCGCGCGCCACTGGCCGCGCAGGATCGGCGCACCATTCGCTCCACGAACCGGGATACAGCGCCGCGCCCGGCAGCCCGGCGATTTCCAGTGCCAGCAGGTTGTGGCAGGCGGTGACGCCGGAGCCGCATTGCATGACGGCACGCGTCGGATCGGCCACCAGCGGCGTGAATTCGGCGCGCAGTTGCGCGGCCGGCTTGAAGCGGCCGTCGGCTTGCAGGTTGTCCTTGAAGCAGCGGTTCTTGGCACCCGGGATGTGGCCGCCGACCGCGTCCAGCGTTTCGTTCTCGCCGCGAAAGCGGTCCGGCGCACGGGCGTCGAGCACGGTGCGCGCGCCGCTGGCCAAGTCGTCCAGGTGGGCAAGAACGTCGTCGGCCTCGACGGTGCTGGTCAAGGAGGGCCGGTCCTGCAGGTTGCCGCGTGCACGCGCCGCCGGCGCAGCGGCGGTGAGCGCGCCTTGCCAGGCAGCCAGGCCGCCGTCCAGCACCGCCACCCGGGCGTGCCCAAGCCAGCGCACGAGCCACCACAGGCGCGCCGCGAACATGCCGCCCTGGGCGTCGTAGGCCACTACTTGCGATTCCTCGTTGATACCCCAGCCGCGCAGCGTTTCCAGCAAGGCGGCGCGGGGCGGCAGCGGATGGCGGCCGCGGAACCTGCCGTCGGCGGCCGGCGCCAGGTCGGACAGGTCGCGGTCCAGGTGCGCGAACTGCGCGCCCGGGATATGGCCGGCGGACCAGGCGGCGCGTCCGGCGTCCGGATTGGCGAGGTCGTGCCGGCAATCGAGCACGATCCAGTTCGGGTCGGACAGATGCGGCGCCAGGTCGGCGGCAGCAATCAGCGTGGTGTAGGCGGTCATCGGCGGCTCCTTCAGATTTTGCGGACGGGGGCGAGTGCAGTGCTGCTCGGCGCGGCAGGGGCATTGCGCGCATTGTAGAACGTAGCGGCCACGCCGCTGGTCAGGATCGCGGCAATTCCCAGCCAGCCGCTCCAGTCCGGCGTGTCGCTCCAGATCAGACTGCCCCAGATGCTGGCAAACACGATGCCGGTGTATTGCAGGTTGGCCGTCAAGAGCGTATTGCCGAGGCGGTAGGCGCGTGTCATCGCCATCTGCGCGGTGGTGGCGGTGAGGCCGATCGCCAGCAGTAGCGCGATGCCGGTCGCGCTCGGCGCCTGCCAGCCGGCGCGCGCCTCGATGAACAGCGTCCCGAGCAGGCCGGCCACGGCGCTGGTCAGGGAAAAATAAAACACCACGCGGTATTCCGGCTCGCCCATCCGTCCCAGGCGCCGCACTTCCAGGTAGGCCAGCGCCGCCAGCATGCCGGAGGCGAGCGCCAGCAGGCCGCCGAACCATTGGTCGGCCGCGATCGCCGGCCGCAGCAGCAGCGTGACGCCGACAAAGCTCAGGCCGATCGCCAGCGCCAGCCGCCAGTCCGCGTGCTGCTGGCGGCGCCACCAGCCGAGCGCGAACAGGATCACGGCGATCCAGATCGGCGACATGTAGTTGAGCGTGACCGCGGTCGCCAGCGGCAGCAGCGCGATCGAGTAAAACCACAGCCACAGCGCCGTGACGCCGACCGCGCCGCGCCACAGGTGATGCCAGGCCAGCGGCGTCTTCAGCGTGCCGCCGCGCAACCGTATCAAACTGCAGATGAACAGCATGCCGATGACGCCGCGCGTCATGACGATTTCGGCGGTGGAAAAATAATCCGCCGCCAGCTTGACGCACACACCCATGGCGGCGAACACGAAACTGGCGACCAGCATCCAGAGCGATTGCATGAGGGAAATGGGAAGGACAGAAAGGGGCCGTGCCGGCAGGCTTGGATTTATATGATACTGGTCATGGTATTTTTGAAGCCTGGCGCATATCCTGTGTAATCGTCAAAATTTTAGCCATACTCCAGATGTGTTCGGTTACAGCGCAATCCGCTCGCGGTACCACTCATGGAAGTGCTGCATGCCGTCTTCCATCGGCGACTGGTAGGGGCCGACCTCGTTTTCACCGCGCGCCATCAGGATGCGGCGGCCGGTATCCATGCGCAGCGCGATCTCGTCGTCCTCGATGCAGGTTTCCATGTAGGCGTCGCGCTCGGCGGTGATCAGTTCGCGCTCGAACAGCGCCACCTCTTCCGGGTAATAGAACTCGACCACGTTGGTGGTTTTCTGCGTGCCTTGCGGCCACAGGGTCGAGATCACCAAGACGTGCGGATACCACTCGACCATGATGTTGGGAAACAGCGTGAGCCAGATCGCGCCGTGCTGCGGCGCCGTGCCGCCGCGAAACTTCAGCAATTGCTCCTGCCACTTGCGGTACTTGGCGGAACCGGCGCGGGCCAGGCCGTGATTCACTCCGACCGTTTGCACGCTATAGTCGGCGCCGAATTCCCAGCGCAATTCATCGCAATTGACGAAGCTGCCCAGGCCTGGATGGAAGGGTTCGACGTGGTAATCCTCCAGATAGACTTCGATGAAGGTTTTCCAGTTGTAGTCGCATTGGTGGATTTCGGTGTGGTCGTACAGATAGCCGCCGAAATCGAGATCCTTGGATGCCGAGAGTTGCGCCAGCTTGTGCCGGACGTCGACGCCGTTCTGTTCGAACAGCAGGCCGTTCCAGCTTTGCAGCGGCGTCGACGACAGCTTCAGGCACGGCGTGTCGCTGAAATGCGGAGCGCCGATCAGCTCGCCGTCCAAGCCGTAAGTCCAGCGGTGCAGCGGGCACACGATGTTGCGGCTGTTGCCGCGCCCGTTCAGCATCTTGGCCTGGCGGTGGCGGCAGATGTTGGACAGGAGTTCGATGCCATGTTGATTGCGCACCAGCATGCGCCCCTCGTCTTCCCACGCCAGCGTGCTGTAGTCGCCGACATTCGGCACCATCAACTCGTGCCCGACATAACGCGGGCCCTGCTGAAAGAGTTGCTGGATTTCGCGCTGGAGCAGCGCTTCGTCGAAGTAGACGTGGACCGGAAGTTGCGCGTCGGAACGCGCCAGTTTGTCGATGCCAGCCAGATCGGACATCCTCACCCCCAAATTCATTTACAGCAACAAAAGAGAGCCAGAATCGCAAAAACCAGGTTCAATCGCATTGAATAGGAAATTTTGAACGGAACCGAAGATTATACCTTAGCCCTTTTGCTCAAACTCCGCGCAGCGGGGCTTGGCGCGCCGCCGCGAGGGCCGCTAAAAACCGGCGCCGCGGGGTTCGGGTTTCGTTATCGGCGTTGGCCGGCAGCATATGTCGACCCATGCCAATCGAACCAGCTCAGGTGGTTTGCTCTAAAATGACAAGCTAAACTTTGATTTTGATTCGTTATGGCCAAAAAACCCGTCCCGGTCGATTTGCCCGCCACGTTTGAACTGGCGATGGCGGAGCTGGAGCAGTTGATCGCACGCATGGAAGCCGGCGAGCTGGCGCTGGAAGCCTCGGTCGCGGCGTACCAGCGCGGCGCCGAGTTGGTGCGCTATTGCGCGCAGCAACTGGAAAAAGTCGAAGGGCAGGTCAAGATCCTGGAAGGCGAGATGCTCAAGCCATTTGCCGTTGCCGATACCACTGGCGAGAACGGCGAATGACGGCATGCATGGCGTCCGGTCCGGCCTTCGGCGACTGGATGGCGCAAGTCCAGGCCAGTATGGAAGAGTCGCTGTCCAGCTTGTTGCCAGAAGCAGCGGGCGCGCCGCTGCGCCTGCGGCAGGCAATGCGTTATGCGGTGCTGGACGGCGGCAAGCGGGTGCGGCCGCTGCTGGTGTTCGCTGCCGGCGAATTGTTCGAGGCAGCGCCCGCCGCGCTGGCGCATTGCGCGGCGGCGGTGGAAATGATCCATGCCTATTCGCTGGTGCACGACGACATGCCTTGCATGGATGACGATGCGCTGCGGCGCGGCAAGCCGACCGTGCACCGGCAGTATGACGAGGCGACCGCGCTGCTGGTCGGCGATGCGCTGCAGGCGCAGGCGTTCGCGGTGCTGGCCGCGGCGGATGTCGCCGATCCGGCGCGGCAACTGGCGATGCTGCGGCTGCTGGCGCAGGCAGCCGGGGCAAACGGCATGTGCGGCGGGCAGGCGATTGACCTCGAGAGCATCGGCCTGAATCTGTCGCTGGCGCAACTGGAACAAATGCATCGATTGAAGACGGGCGCGTTGCTGCGCGCCTCGGTGCTGCTCGGCGCGCTGTGCGGTGGCCACTTGTCCGAGGCCGACACGGCGGCGCTGGATGCTTATGCGAACGCGATCGGTTTGGCGTTCCAAGTGGTGGACGACGTCCTGGATGCGACCGCGGACGCGGCGACGCTGGGTAAAACGGCGGGCAAGGATGCGGCTGACAACAAGCCGACCTATGTCTCGATTCTGGGTCTGGAGCAATCCAGCGCCCTGGCAGGAAAACTGCGTGAGGACGCCCACCAGGCGCTCGCACATTTCGGTGGAAAAGCGCGTCACCTGCGTGCACTGGCCGATCTGATCGTGCAGCGCAAGGCTTGACCGCCTGCGCTTTTCCACACTGACAAGCAAATTGGTCCTGATATGGAACTGCTCAAGCACATAAACGAACCGGCCGATGTACGCCGCCTGCCGCGCGCCCAGCTGAAGCCGCTGGCCGACGAGTTGCGCGCATTCGTACTGGATTCGGTGTCGAAAACCGGCGGCCACCTGTCGTCCAATCTGGGCACGGTGGAGCTGACCATTGCCCTGCATTACGTATTCAACACGCCGCACGACCGCATCGTCTGGGACGTCGGCCACCAGACCTATCCGCACAAGATCCTGACCGGGCGGCGCGAGCGCATGCATACCTTGCGTCAGTTGAACGGTATTTCCGGCTTTCCGCGCCGCGACGAAAGCGAATACGACGCCTTCGGCACCGCCCATTCCTCGACCTCGATTTCGGCCGCGCTCGGCATGGCGCTGGCGGCCAGGCTCAAAGGCGAGAATCGGCATGCGGTGGCGGTGATCGGCGACGGTGCGATGACGGCCGGCATGGCATTTGAGGCGCTCAATAACGCCGGCGTGCACAACGACATCAATCTGCTGGTGATCCTGAACGACAACGACATGTCGATCTCGCCGCCGGTCGGCGCACTGAACCGCTATCTGGCGCGCCTGATGTCGGGTCGCTTCTACGCCGCCGCCAAAAACGTCGGCAAGTCGGTGCTGCCGGCGCCGATGCTGGAACTGGCCAAGCGCTTCGAGGAGCATGCGAAAGGCATGGTCGTGCCCGGCACCATGTTCGAGCAGTTCGGCTTCAACTACATCGGCCCGATCGATGGCCACGATCTGGAATCGCTGATCCCGACGCTGCAAAACCTGAAGAATCTGAAGGGGCCGCAGTTCCTGCACGTGGTGACCAAGAAGGGCCAGGGCTACAAGCTAGCCGAAGCCGATCCGGTGCTGTACCACGGCCCCGGCAAGTTCAATCCGGCCGAGGGCATCCAGCCCGCCAAGAGCAGCAAGATTACCTACACCCAGGTGTTCGGCCACTGGCTGTGCGACATGGCGGCGGCCGATCCGCGCCTGGTCGGCATCACGCCGGCGATGCGCGAAGGCTCGGGCATGGTCGAATTCGAGCAGCGCTTTCCGCAGCGCTATCACGATGTCGGCATTGCCGAACAGCATGCCGTGACCTTCGCCGCCGGCCTCGCCTGCGAAGGGCTGAAGCCAGTGGTGGCCATTTACTCGACCTTCCTGCAACGCGCCTACGATCAACTGATCCACGACGTCGCGCTGCAGAATCTGGACGTGACTTTCGCGCTGGATCGCGCCGGGCTGGTCGGCGCCGATGGCGCGACCCACGCCGGCAACTACGACCTGGCCTATTTGCGCTGCATTCCCAACATGGTGGTGATGGCGGCCTCGGATGAAAACGAATGCCGTCAGATGCTGACCACAGGCTTCCAGTATCCGGGGCCGGCGGCGGTGCGCTATCCGCGCGGTGCCGGCGTTGGCGCTGCGATCGATCCGCAATTGACCGCGCTGCCGCTCGGCAAGGGTGAAATCCGGCGCAGCGGCAAGGGAGTGGCAATCCTGGCCTTCGGCACCATGCTGGCGCCGGCGCTGCTGGCCGGCGAGCGGCTGGATGCGACCGTGGTCAACATGCGTTTCGTCAAGCCGCTGGATGCCGAGCTGGTGGCGCAACTGGCGCGCACGCACGAGGCGCTGGTCACGATCGAAGAGGGGGCGATCATGGGCGGCGCCGGCGCGGCGGTGGCGGAGGCGCTGGCGCAAGCCGGCCTGGCTTCGCCGCTACTGATGCTGGGCTTGCCGGATCAATTCATCGACCATGGCGACGCCGCGCAACTGCTGGCGCTGCACGGCCTGGACGGCGATGGCATTGTTGCCGCCATCAAGAAACGCTTCGGCAAGGGCGAACCACGGCTGGTCGTGAATAACTGACCGCTGTTCTCACTAGTCATATACTCCCATGATATATACGCAATTTCGGACGTAATTCGGTCGATATTTGCATATACTCCGGCAAGTCTGGATCCTTGCTCGCTTCACACGGCGCCCTTGCGGTCTTTTTGCCAGAGCACGTCATCGGTGCCGGCGTAACGGTTCAGCACGCGCGACCAGACGAACAGCAGATCCGACAGGCGGTTCATGTAGCGGCGCGGCTCCGGATTGATGTTTTCCACCCGGCCGAGGCCGACGATGCTGCGCTCGGCGCGCCGGCATACGGTGCGGCAGACGTGCGCCAGCGCCGCGCTGCGGTGGCCGCCGGGCAGCACGAATTCCTGCAGCGGCGGCAAATCCGCATTGTATTTTTCCAGCAGCGCATCGAGCTGCGCCACTTGGGCGGCGGTCACCAGCGCGTAGCCCGGAATGCACAACTCGCCGCCCAGGTCGAACAGATCATGCTGGATCGAGATCAGTTCTGCGCGCAGCGTCGGCGGCAGCGATTCGCACAGCAGCACGCCGAGTTGCGCATTCAATTCGTCAACGTCGCCGATGGCCTGGATGCGCACGCTGTCCTTGCCGGTGCGGCTGCGGTCGCCCAATCCGGTGCTGCCATCGTCGCCGGTGCGAGTCGCGATTTTTGAGAGCCGATTGCCCATAGTCTGATTGAGTGTAGGTGGATGATCGATCCAGCATACGACAAAAGCCGGCCAGTGTGCCGGTCGCCTGAGCGTCGGCCGCTTGGCTGGCCAGCGGCCAGAGTAGAATCCAGCCATGGGAGATCAGTCATGAGTCAGATATTGCAGCAAGATGTATTGAAGAAGCCGTTGCCGCCTGGCTTGCTGGCGGCGCTGGCGGACCTGTTCGGCGAACGGCTGTCGCTCAGCCAGGCCATCCGCGCCCACCACGGCCGCGATGAATCCTCGTACGACCCGATGCCGCCCGACGCGGTGCTGTTCGCCCAGACCACCGAAGAAGTCGCGGCCGCGGTCGCGCTGTGCAACCGCCACGCGGTGCCGGTGATCGCCTTCGGCGCCGGTAGCTCGCTCGAAGGCCATGTGCTGGCGCTGCACGGCGGCGTCACGATCGACCTGTCGCAGATGAACCGGGTGCTGGCGATCCATGCCGAAGACTTGACGGCGACCGTGCAGGCCGGCGTCACGCGCAAGCAGCTGAACCAGGAAATCAAGGACAGCGGCCTGTTCTTCCCGATCGATCCGGGAGCCGACGCCTCGCTGGGCGGCATGGCGGCCACGCGCGCCTCCGGCACTAACGCCGTGCGCTACGGCACCATGCGCGAAAACACCCTGGCGCTGACGGTGGTGGCGGCCGACGGCCGCATCCTGAAGACCGGTACGCGCGCCAAGAAATCCTCGGCCGGCTACGACCTGACCCGGCTGTTCGTCGGCAGCGAGGGTACGCTCGGCATCATCACCGAAGTCACGGTCAGGCTGTATCCGCAGCCGGAAGCGATTTCCGCCGCGGTCTGTTCGTTCCCGAGCGCGGCCGACGCGGTGAATGCGGTGATCCAGACCATCCAGCTCGGCGTGCCGGTGGCGCGCGTCGAATTCCTCGACGAGAACGGCGTGCGCGCGATCAATGCCCACGACAAGCTCGCCCTGCCGGAGCAGCCGCTGCTGCTGTTCGAATTCCACGGCAGTGATGCCGGCGTGGCCGAGCAGGCGCAGACGGTGCAGGAAATCGTCGCCGAGCACCACGCCACCGGTTTCGAATGGGCCACCCGGCCCGAGGACCGTTCGCGCCTGTGGGCGGCGCGCCACAACGCCTATTTCGCGCTGCTGCAGCTGCGTCCCGGCGCGCGCGCGATCTCGACCGACTGCTGCGTGCCGATCTCGCGCCTGGCCGAATGCATCCTTGAAACCAAGGCCGATTGCGAGCGCCAGGGTATCGTCCATTCGATCATCGGCCATGTCGGCGACGGCAACTTCCACGTGCAGATGCTGGTCGATCCGCACGACGCCGCCGAGATCGCCAGGGCCGAAGCGGTCAATGCGCGCATGGTGACGCGCGCACTGACGATGGACGGCACCTGCACCGGCGAGCATGGGGTCGGCTTGCACAAGATGGATTTCCTGGTACAGGAGCACGGCGAGAACGCGATCGACGCCATGCGCGCGCTCAAGCACGCGCTGGACCCGAACAACATCCTGAATCCGGGCAAGATCGTCCGCTGGTGAATCTCGGGGCAGCGCCATCAATACCTACAAAAAGCCCTCGATCGCCACCCGTCTGCCGCCGGTGCACGCGCTGTCGGCGTTCGAGGCGGTGGCGCGCCACGGTTCCTTCGCGCTGGCGGCCGACGAGTTGTGCATCACGCCGTCGGCGCTGTCGCACCGCATCCGCCTGCTGGAAGAGTTCGTCGGCGAGCGCCTGTTCCATCGCGACGGCCGCGCCATCACGCTGTCCGAATTCGGCCGCCGCTATCTCGACGTGGTGCGCGCCGCCTTGCAGGCGCTGACCGATTTTCCGATCCCGCGCCGCGCCGCCTCGGCCCAGCCGCGGCTCAAGGTGACGCTGACGCCGACCTTTGCGCGCTGCCTGTTCGTGCCGCGACTGGCCGAATTCACGCGGCGCCATCCCGACATCGCGATCGAGATCTTCCTGTCGGTGCCGCTGTATGACCTTTCGCTGTCGGAGTCCGACGTCGAAGTGCGCTTCGGCGCCGGCAACTACCCGGATATCGTCACCGAAAAGCTGTTCGTGGAACCGGCGTTCGCGGTCGCCAGTCCAGCCTACCTGAAGCAGGTCGGCGGACTCGAGACGCCGGCCGACCTGCAGCGGGCGACGCTGCTGCGTTCGGCGCTGGAGCCCTGGCAGCCTTGGTTCGAGGCGGCCGGGCTGGATTGGCCGGAGCCGATGACGGGCTTGCGCCTGGACGACCTGGGCTTGTTGCTGGAAGCGGTGCGGCACGGCCACGGCGTCGGCCTGACGCGCCAGCACTTCGCACGGGAATTGATCGAGAGCGGCCAGGTGGTGCCGCTGTTCGACGTGCGCCTGACGACGCCGCCGCACGCCTACTACGTGGTGTACGAGCAGCAGGCGCGCGAACGGCCCGAGGTGGACCTGTTCATCGACTGGCTGCAGGCGGTGTTCAAGAAGCTCTGAGGCCGGGCGCGCGATGCGCCCGGCGCAGGCCCTTACGCCAGGCCGCGGAAGGCGCTGCGCGCCGCCGCCAGCGTGGCTTCGATCACGGCATCGTCATGCTGCGCCGACACGAAGCCGGCTTCGAACGCCGACGGCGCCAGGTAGACGCCGGCTTCCAGCATGGCATGGAAGAAGGCGTTGAAGCGCTCCTTGTCGCACTTCATCA
>DATJCV010000242.1:0-7198 GCA_035497775.1 Burkholderiaceae bacterium
TTCTCGTGGTTGTCCGCGCGGCTCGCGCGCCGCGTCCGTTTACAACACGGCTTGCCTGGCGCTCAATGCGCCGCTTCGGTGGCAGCGGCCGGGGCCGTTTTCTGCCCTGGCGATGGCCGCGCATCATTGGCGGACTCGCCGCTGCCGGCGCTCTTGACCACCGTCACCGTGCAGCCGGCCTCGGCCACCACCTGCGACGACACGCTGCCCAGATAACGGCGGAAGGCGGAACTGCCGCGCGAGCCGATCACGATGTGGTCGACGTCGTTCACCGTCGCATAGTCGACGATCGCCGCCGCCGGGTCCGGCGCTTCCAGCACGTGGAAGGTGATCTGCTCGGGGGCGATGTCGAGCGGCCGCGCCCAGTGCTTGAGGCCGACCAGGTGCTTGACGTGGATATTGCGGCCCTCTTTGTCGACGAATTCGTCCATCGCGATGCGGTTGGTTTTCTGCACCGTGACGCAGGCCAGGCGCGCCCCGGAGCCAGTCTGCAGGATGCGGCGCACGGCGATGCGCAGCGCTTCGGCCAGCTCTTCGGAGCCGCGGTTCAAGTCGATCGCGACCACGACGATCGGCGCCCGCGTCAATTGCTGCGACGCCGATTGCTGCGGCACCGGCTCCCTGCCGACTGCGCGAAACCAGCGCCGCAATTGCTTGAAGAAGCCGTCGCGGGCGCGCTTTTCGGCGCGCGCGGTCAATTGCACCTGCTCCGGATTCTGCAGTTCAAACGCCAGTTGGGCGGCGGTTTCATGCCGCTGGTCGGAATTGACTTCCAGGCAGCGCAGGATGATTTCCTGCAGCCAGGGCGGGATCGCGGCGTTCAGCGCGCGCGGCGGCACCACGTCGCGGTACAGCCGCCGCCGCAGGCCGCGCACCGTGGTCGGAAAGCCGTGCGGCCGGGCGCCGGTGGCGAGGTGGTACAGCAGCACGCCGAGCGCGAACAGGTCGCTGCGCGGGTCGTTGCGGATGTGCAGCACCTGTTCCGGCGAAATGTAGGGACCGGTGCCCATCGGCAGCCGGAATTCCTCGGCCAGCAGGTCCGGCAACTGGTCGTGCCGCGCCAGACCGTAGTCGATCAGGATCGCCTCGCCGCTGGCGCGGAACATGATGTTGCTCGGCTTGAGGTCGAGGTGGATCACGTGCTGCCGATGCAGGTCGTGCAGCGCGCTGGCGACCTTGATGCCGATCTCCACCACTTCCGCGACCGGCAGCGGCGCGGCATCGAAGCGCGCGCGCAGCGACTGTCCTGCGATCAGTTCCATCACGATGTACGGCTGGCCGGTGAAGTCGCCGGCGGCCACGAAATGCGGCACGTGGATGCCGTGCAGCTTCGGCATGATCATCTGCTCGACCTCGAAGCCGACGATCGCGGCCGGGTCGTGCTGGTCGCCGAGGATCGGGATTTTCATCAGCAGCGGCGGCCCGTCTTGTGCATCGACGCGCGAGACCCGCCACAGCGTCGCCATGCCGCCCTTGTGCAGCTTTTCTTCCAGGCGATAGCCGTCGAACACCATCCCTGGTTGCAGGCGGTTCATGCTCATCGTCCGTGCTCGAGGCGGTTGGCGAGGCTGGGCGGCAGCCCCGCCTCGCGGATTTTGGCGGCCGCGCTTTCGTGGTCGTAGGGCACGCGGAAATAGGTCAGGTCGTGCGTCGTGTCGTCGTACAGCGCGTAGCAGGCGGCCGGGTTGCCGTCGCGCGGCTGGCCGACCGCGCCGGGGATCACTAACCAGCGCCGCGTGGTCCCGAGCGGAATGCTGCTGTCGCCGGTCGGCACGAACGACGATATCTTACCGGTCATCGACAGGTTATACAGCGCCGGCTCGTGCACATGGCCGCAGAAGGTGACGCGGCAGCGCGTCGCCTGCATGCTCTTGATCGCTTCCAGCGTGCCGCTGATGTATTCCCAGTGCTGCGGCTCGGCGGCGCTGGCATGCACGAACAGGATATCGCCCATTTCCTGGGTCAGCGGCAGCCGCTCGAGGAATTGCAACTGGCTGGCGTCGAGCCGGGCGCGGGTCCATTCGATCACCTTGCGCGCCTCCTGGTGCATGTGTTTGGACGGCGCCTGCGCCACCGCTAGGTCGTGGTTGCCCTGCACCGCGATCGCCCCCTGCCCGACATGATCCATCACGGTGTCGACCACCCAAGCCGGATCGGCGCCGTAGCCCACCAGGTCGCCGAGAAAGGCATAGCGCTGCGCGCCGCGTTCCCGGGCATGGGCGAGGCAGGCGGACAGCGCTTCGCGGTTGGCGTGGAGGTCGGTCAGGATGGCGAGCAGCATGCGGTTTGGTCTTTGAGTCGGAAAGCGGTTCGGATTCGAGTCCCATTTTCCAATGCTTTCCATTCGCTTACAAGCTCCCGGTGGCACGGAGCGCTCACATAGTGAGCACGATCGGTTTTCAGCGATTAAAATTCAGCTTCCAATAACAAGGAGTTCATCATGTCGAATCTGCATACTGCCAAGCTGGCCATCGAAGCTGAGATTGCTCACGCAAAACAGGGACTCGATTATTACGCCGAAAGGGTGAATTCCCTGGAGCAGGCACTGGCGCGAATCATGCAGGCCGAGGGAGGCGCCGCGGCGGTTGCGCCGGCTCCGGCCAAGGCCGCGAAACCGCAGGCGAAAGCCGGCAAGCGGAAAGCCAGGACGGCCAAACCCGGCGTAGCCGCAACCGGCGCCGAAGCCGAGGTTGCCGAACTGCCGTCCACCGGCGGCGACTACTGGAAAAACCTGGTTGGCGCGGAACCGAAATCAGGGCAAGCCATCCTGGCCGAAGCCGTGAACGGGCTCGGATTCAAGCCCACCAAGGCGCAAGTGGGCAAGCTGCTGAACCGCATGACGTTCGCGCTGAATTCGATGGTGAAGGCGGGGGCGATCCAGGATTCCGGCTCCGGCAGGGAGCGGCGGTTCTTCAAGAGTTGAGTCGTTACAAACCGACAGAGTGATTTTGCGGCATTGGTTTCGACACCAGGCCGCGTTCTCGCGTTCGCGAATTCCCACCGCTTTCGCCCCAGCCTGCTCTCATCGCTGCGCGGCCGCGCGCGATCCGGCCGCGATATCCGTCTGAGGCGCTGACGTCCAGTCAGGGACGTGATCCTCACTCCGGCTTGGCCACACGCCGCCACAAGGCGCGACCCACCATCCTCATCTTGTTGCCGGGTGTCATGCGATCCAGATTGGTCTTGACGATGCCCTTGGTGAAGCGCGTCTTTTTCGAGTAGTCGATACGGACGTCGACGATCACCGGCCGCCCCTGTGCCGCTTCGGCTTGCGCGCGCTGGATGATGGGCTCGATGTCGGCGTCGCTGGCGAGCCGCAGATAGACCGCGCCGACCGCATCGGCGATGCCGCGAAAGCGCACTTCCGGCAGCACGGTGCAGGCCTTGCGGTTGTACGGCAAATCCTGTGCCTGCGAAATCTGCGACAGCTCGCCGTCGTTGAAGATGTACTGCACGACCCCCAGCCGGTTTTCGGCGGCGGTCAGCAGTTCCAGCGCCGTCATCAGGAAGGCGCCGTCGCCGACGATGCCGACTACCTGCCGCTCCGGATGGGTCAGCTTGACGCCGATCGTGGCCGGCACGCAGTAACCCATGCAATTGAAGTCGGTCGGCGAAAACACATGCCGGCTGCGGCTGGCGGCGAACAGCTCCGCCATCAGAAAAGTGTGGTTGCCGTCGTCGGCGATGACATAGGCGTCGTCCGGCAATTGCCGGCGCAGCGCCTGGAAGAAGCGCGCCGGATTGACCCGGTCCCGGCTGTCGTGGCGCAGCCATTCGTCCAGATACGCTTCTTTGTCGCGCCGGATTTGCTGGCGCACCGCGCTGTCGTCGCGCGCGCCGGATAGCAGCGGAATCAGGCGTTCCAGCAAGGCTTGCAGCACCACGCGCGCATCGCCTTCGATGCTGACTTCGGCCGGGTAGTTGGCGTTGAAGACGGCCGGGTTGATGTCGGTATGGATCAGTTTCCAGTTTGGTTTCAGGCCGAAGCTGCCGGTGGCGATTTCGCCGAAGCGGGTGCCGACCGCGAGCAGGACGTCGCACTCGGCAAAGGCGTTTTCCGCCGCCGGCACCGCCGCCGGCCCGATCCCCATGCCGGTGTGCAGCGGATGGCTGGCCGGAAATACCGAGAGACCCTGCAGCGTGGTCGCCACCGGCGCGCCCAGCCGCTCGGCCAGTTGCGTTGTCAGTTCGGTGGCGTCGGCCGCGCCCCAGCCCAGGAACAGCCCGGGGCGCCTAGCGCCGGCCAGGAGTTGCGCGGCCCGCTCCAATGCGGCCGCATCGAGCGGCGTATTGCTGTTGGGGCTGGACTGGTAGGTCGGCAAGGCGTCCACTTCGCCCGGGAACAGTTGCAGGTTGACCGGGATTTCGACGAACACCGGTCCCGGTTCGCCGCGAGTCGCCAGCCGTGCCGCCTCGAAGATGGTGGGGACGATATCCTGGTGCGTGGCGACGCGCCAGGCGCCTTTGGTGATCGGCTTGACCAGTTCGAGCTGGTCGAGTTCGTGCAATTGATACCGAAAATCGCTGTCGTTGCGCGTGCCGCCGGAAATCACGATCAGCGGAATGCCGTCGAGGAAGGCTTCGCCGATGCCGGCGGCAGCCAGCGCGGTGCCGGCCGCCGGCACGATCAGCAAGGCGCCCAGGTAATCGTTGGTGCGGCTGACCGCGTCGGCCATGAAGCCGGCCGAGCCTTCGTGCGTGATGCGGATCGGCGTGATGCTGGGCGAGGACGCCAGTTGGTCGTAGATTTCGGTGTTGTGCACGCCGGGAATGCCAAAGGTGTAGCGCACGCCGATTTGTTCCAGCGCATGACGCACCAGTTCTGCTCCGGTTTTTTTCATGATCGTCCTCCTCTCCAGGAAATGGGCGGTACTGCGTAATATTCGAAAAATAGCGGCGCTAGCGTGCAACAACTCACTAGCCGGCAATATGCCGCGCCGCCGCGCGCGCGGTCAGGATGCAGCCGGACAGGAAGGTACCCTCCAGCGAGCCGCGCCCGCTGCAACCACCGCCGCCGAAGCCGGCCGCTTCGCCAACCGCATACAGGCCTTCGATCGGCTGGCCGTCGGCGCCCAATACTCGGCTGTCGAGATCGGTCTGGATGCCGCCGGTCGATTTGCGGGTCAGGATGTGGCAGCGGATCGCCAGCAGCGGGCCGGCCGCCGGGTCAAGAATCGGCTGGAAATTGCAGGTGCGCATGCGGTCGCCGCTCCACTGCCGCAGTTGCGCAATGCGGCGCAACTGATCGTCGTTGTGGAAGCGCTTGCCGCGCCGCATCTGCGCGTCATACGGCGTGATTTCTCGTTCCAGCGCGGCGGCCGAAAGCCGCTGGTCGCCGGCCAGCGCATTCATCTTCCGTACCAGTTCCGGCAGCGTTGGCGCCTGCACGAAATCCGGGCAGCGCGCCAGCAATTCATCCACCAGTTGCGGATTGCCGCACAGCATCTGCCGGACGAAGGTCAGCAGACGGCGGTCGCGGATCGCCGGATTGTGCTCGCCGCCGGACGCCGCCAGTTCGCGGATGGCGATCTTGCGGTTCAGCACTTGCCAGGTATGGGGCCACTGGTTTTGCGCGATCTGCGCCACCATTTCGCGCGTGTCGAAGCCGGTGACGAGCGGCACCGGGCCGATGCGGCGGCCGTCCGGGTCGAGCCACAGCGCGGTCTTGACCGGAATCAGGCTCAAGCCGTGGCCGTCGAATTGCGGGTTCGGGTGATGCACGCCGGCGGCGTAATTCCACATCTGCTCCAGATGGGTCAGCCTGCCGCCGATACGCGCCACCGCATCGTGCAGCCGGCCGTCGGCGCTTGGATGCGAACCGTTCAGCAAGACCGCCGGTGCGGCGCCCCATTCGCGCGGCCAGTGCTGCCGCACCCGCGCCAGATCGCCGGTGATGCCGCCGGCGGCGACCACCGTTTGTTCGGCGCCGACGCTGAACCCGGCGCCGCTGGCTTCGTCGATGCCGGTGCAGCCGCTGACGACGCTGCCGCTTGTGGCCAGTTCGCCGACCCGGTGCCGCAACAGTAGCTGCAACTTGGCGCGCTGCGGATGCCGCTCCAGCGCGTCCAGCAGCAAGCGCGCCATGCGTTGCGAAGCACCCCAGATCACGTGATAGCGCGGCAGCGAATTGCCCGGGCGCATCAGGCCGCGCTCGACCCATTGCACCGCCGGGATGAAACGCACGCCGTGGCCGCGCAGCCATTCATAGACGTCCGGCGTGCAGCGCTCGACGTAGTGTTCGGCCCAGCGCCGCGGCCAGAGATCGCTGCCGTCGAATTGCGCCAGGCTGCACCAGTCGGCCAGCGCCAGCGCCGCGCTGTCGCGGATGCCGAGCCGGCGCTGCAGCGGCGTGTCGACCAGCGCCATGCCGCCGAACGCCTGCAGCGCCTGGCCGCCGAGCGCCGGTTGATCGCCGCGCTCGACCAGGCAGACGCGGCGCCCGCAGTCGAGCAGTTGCAGCGCGCTGACCAGTCCGGCCAGGCCGCCGCCGACGATGGCGGTATCGGTTTGGTATTGCTGCATCGCGCTCTCCCTCGCTTGCAACGGTGTTCGCGGCGGCGGTCCCGGGCTGTGGCCACGAGCCGGATTTTTAGATTGAAGACTCTTACCATTCCGCTACGATTGGCCGTAGTATCTGGCGTATTCGGCAACCTGTCCAATGAGTAATTTTGCGGCGATTGATATCCGGGAGTTATCAGATGAACCTGAAGCAGTTGCAGCATTTCGTCGCGCTGGCGGAGGTCGGCAACATGCATCGCGGCAGCGCCAGGCTGAATATCTCGCAGCCGGCGCTGTCGAAGAGCATCCGTGCGCTAGAAGAGGAATTGGACGTGGCGCTGTTCGAGCGCCTGTCGCGCGGCGTGCGGCTGACCCCGGTCGGGCATTGGCTGTTGTCGCGCTCTTCTTCGCTCCTGGCCGACCTGCAGGAAGTGCGCACCGAAATCGACCTGATCAAGCGCCAGACCAGCAGCGCGGTACGGATCGCCGCCGGCACCGTGCTCTGTTCGTCGCTGATCCCGGCATGCCTGGCGCGGCTGCACGAGGTCGCCGCCAGCATCCAGATGACGGTCGAATCCGGTTACTGGGACAACCAGAAGCAGATGTTGCTGAATGGAGAAATCGACTTCCTGGTGGCGGACGCGCGCGAGTTGGAGGATATTGTCGAATTCGAGATCGTGCAGTTGCCGCCGGAGCCGAT
>DATJCV010000243.1:0-1988 GCA_035497775.1 Burkholderiaceae bacterium
CGTCGCTCATGGCCGGCGCGCACGACTTGCCGGCGGCGGTGCCGAAGTTCAGGTCGGGCAGCTTACCCTCGAAAAAGCGCGGCAGCACGGAGGCGATCGAGTGCGCGTCCCACACCACCGCCACGCCATGCGCTTGCAGCAGGCGCGCCATTTCGTCGCGTAATTGGGCGTGGTAGGGCTGCCAATAGGTGGCCAGGCGCTGCTGGATTTCCGCGTCGTCCGGCTCCGCGCCAGGCAGGTACAAGGGCGTCTTGTGGAAGGTGTCGACCGGGCACAGCCCGGTGGTGTCCTGGCCCGGATACAGGTTGGCGTTTTCCGGCGGCCGGTTGAGATCGATCACGTAACGCGACCAGCGGGCTGAGAGGGTGGAGGCGCCGATTGTCTCGGCAAAGTCGTACAGCTGCACCAAGTGCCAGTCGGTATCGACTCTTTCCTGGCCGGCGGCCGTCAGCCGCTTGGCGATCTCGTCGGGAATATCGGTGCCGACGTGCGGCATCGACACCAGCAGCGGCGTCGAGCCTGGTTTGAAATGAAAATCCACGAACGTGTCCTTCCTTGGTTATGTGGAATATGAATCGGTAAATAGCGGGGCAAGCAGCGCTTGGCAGGATGCACCGACCCGGCCCTGCAGCACCAACTGCTTGGCGCGCTCGATGTCGGGCGCAAACAGGCGGTCGCGATCATAGAATGGCACTTCCGCGCGCAAGCGCTGATGGACCGCGGCGAGCGCTGGCGAGGTTTGCAGCGGCGCATGGAAATCCACCCCTTGCGCCGCCGCCAGCAATTCGATGCCGATGATGGCGCCGGTATTCTGCGCCATCTGGTGCAGGCGGCGGCCGGCGAAGGTGGCCATGCTGACGTGGTCTTCCTGGTTGGCCGAGGTCGGCAGGCTGTCGACCGAAGCCGGGTGCGCCAGCGACTTGTTTTCCGAAGCTAGCGCGGCGGCCGTGACGTGGGCGATCATGAAGCCGGAATTGACGCCCGGCTCGTCCACCAGGAATGGCGGCAAGCCCGACAGCGAGGCATCGATCAGCAAGGCGATGCGGCGCTCCGCCAGCGCGCCGATTTCGGCGATCGCCAGCGCCAAGGTGTCGGCGGCGAAGGCGACCGGTTCGGCGTGGAAATTGCCGCCCGACAGCACGTCGCCCTGGTCGGCGAACACCAGCGGGTTGTCGGTCACGGCGTTGGCTTCGATCAGCAGGGTGCGCGCGGCATTGCCGATCAAATCGAGGCAGGCGCCCATCACCTGCGGCTGACAGCGCAGGCTGTACGGGTCCTGTACCCGTTCGTCGTGTTCCAGATGCGAGCGGCGGATCGCGCTGCCGGCCAACAGCTGGCGGTAGATCCTGGCCAGTGCGATCTGGCCCGGCTGGCCGCGCACTTCATGTACGCGCGGATCGAACGGCGCGTCGCTGCCCTTGGCGGCATCGACCGCCAGCGCGCCGCTGACGGTGGCTGCTCCCAGCAGGCGTTCGGCCAGGAACAGGCCGTGCAGGGTCAACGCGGTCGACACCTGGGTACCGTTGATCAGCGCCAGCCCTTCCTTGGCGGCCAGCACCACCGGCGCGATGCCGGCCGCATCCAGCGCGGCGCGTGCCGCCACCCGCTGGCCGTTGACGCGCACCTCGCCTTCGCCCAACAGCGCCAGCGTCATGTGCGCCAGCGGCGCCAGGTCGCCGGAGGCGCCGACCGAGCCTTGTTGCGGGATGCACGGCAGGATGCCGGCGTTGTACAGCGCCAGCAGGGCGTCGATCACTTGCGGCCGGATGCCGGAGTAGCCGCGCGCCAGGCTGCCGATCTTCAGCGCCAGCACCAGCCGCGTCACGGCGTCGTCCAGCAGTGCGCCAGTGCCGACCGAGTGCGACAGGATCAGGTTGCGCTGGAGCAGTTCCAGTTGTTCGTCGGGGATGCGGGTTTTCGCCAGCTTGCCGAAGCCGGTATTGATGCCGTAGGCGGCGTCACCCTTGGCCACGATCTGGTCGATCAGC
>DATJCV010000244.1:0-4523 GCA_035497775.1 Burkholderiaceae bacterium
GCCATCCAGGAACCGGCCACCACCACGGCAGCCGCGCCTAGCAACGCCGGCACACTGAGTTGCAAATCGGTGCCGGGAATCAAGAATTGATGCGGCGGCAGCCAAGGCCGGAGGCCGGCGTCGGTAAAGATCATGCCGCCCGCCAGGTAGCCGAGCAGTCCGGCGCCGAAGGTAACAATGGCCGGGAAGCGCGTCATCAGCTTCAGGACAATGGTGCTGCCCCAGACGATGATCGGGATGCTGACCAGAATGCCGAACACCACCAGCAGTATCTGGTGCTCATCCGCCGCCTGGGAGGCGGCACTGGCAACCGCGATGACGTTGTCGATGCTCATTGCCAGATCGGCGATGACGATGGTCTTGATCGCGGCCAGCAAACGGTCGCTGGCAGTAATATCGGCATGGTCCTGACTGCTGTCGGCCAGCAGCTTGATGCCAATCCACAATAGCAGCAAGCCGCCGGCCAGCTTGATGTAGGGCATTTCCAGCAGCGTGACCGCAAACGCGATCAGCGCGATGCGCAGCACGATGGCGCCAGCGGTGCCCCACAAGATGCCTTTGAAGCGCAAATGCGGCGGCAGGTTGCGGCAGGCAAGCGCAATCACGATGGCATTGTCGCCGCCCAGCAGTATGTCGATCAGGATGATCTGGCCGACCGCGATCCAGTTCAGCGTCAATAAAAAATCCATCGGACTCTCGCATTCAAGGGACGAAAAAATATGGAGAGCCGAAGCTCTCCATACATTGTGCAGCGGATGCCTGCTCCGGCCGCCTATTCTAGCGCGGACTGCACGCCGGGACGGCGCCGATTACAGCGCGGCTTTCAGCAAACGTGCCATTTCCGACGGGTTGCGGGTGACGGTGATGCCGCAGGCTTGCATGATTTCCAGCTTGGCTTCGGCCGTATCGGCACCGCCCGAGATCAACGCACCGGCATGGCCCATGCGCTTGCCGGCCGGCGCGGTGACGCCAGCGATGAAGCCGACCACCGGCTTTTTCATGTTGTCCTTGATCCAATAGGCGGCGTTCGCTTCGTCCGGGCCGCCGATCTCGCCAATCATGATGACGGCGTCGGTATCCGGGTCGTCGTTGAACATCTTCATGATATCGATGTGCTTCAGGCCGTTGATCGGATCGCCGCCGATGCCGACCGCCGACGACTGGCCCAGACCGAGGGCGGTCAGTTGGCCGACCGCTTCATAGGTCAGCGTGCCGGAGCGCGAAACGACGCCGATGCGGCCTTTCTTGTGGATATGGCCGGGCATGATGCCGATCTTGATTTCGTCGGGCGTGATCAGGCCCGGGCAGTTCGGCCCCAGCAGCAGGGTCTTGCTGCCGGCCTTGGCCATGCGGTCCTTCAGGGCAAGCATGTCGCGCACCGGGATGCCTTCGGTGATGCAGATCGCCAGGTCCAGCTCGGCTTCGACCGCTTCCCAGATGGCGGCGGCGGCGCCGGCCGGCGGCACGTAGATCACGGAAACGGTGGCACCGGTTTGCTTTTTGGCGTCGGCCACCGAGCCGAAGATCGGGATGCCTTCGAAGTCCTCGCCGGCCTTTTTCGGATTGACGCCGGCCACGAAGCAGTTCTGGCCATTCGCATACTCGCGGCACATGCGGGTGTGGAATTGGCCGGTCTTGCCCGTGATGCCCTGGGTGATGACCTTGGTGTCTTTGTTGATCAGGATGCTCATTTAATCTTTCCTTTTTACTTGCCGTTAGCCGCGGCAACCACCTGCTTCGCCGCATCTTCCATGGTGTCGGCCGAGATGATCGGCAGACCGGAGTCGGCCAGCATCTTCTTGCCGATATCTTCGTTGGTTCCCTTCATGCGCACCACCAGCGGCACCTTCAGCGACACCGCCTTGGATGCGGTGATCACGCCTTCAGCGATAACGTCGCAGCGCATGATGCCGCCGAAGATGTTGACCAGGATTGCCTTCAGGCCCGGGTTCTTCAGCATGATCTTGAAAGCTTCGGTGACTTTCTCGGCGGTGGCGCCGCCGCCGACGTCGAGGAAGTTGGCCGGCTCGCCGCCGAACAGCTTGATGGTGTCCATGGTGGCCATCGCCAGGCCGGCGCCGTTGACCAGGCAGCCGATGTTGCCGTCGAGCGAGATGTAGGCGAGATCAAATTTCGAAGCTTCGACTTCGGCCGGGTCTTCTTCATCGAGGTCGCGCATGGCGACGATTTCCGGGTGGCGGAACAAGGCATTGGAATCGAAATTGAACTTGGCATCAAGCGCGATCACGCGGCCGGCGCCGGTCAGGATCAGCGGGTTGATTTCGGCCAGCGAAGCGTCGGTTTCCCAGTACGCTTGGTACAGGCCCTGCAATTGGGCGCGGGCGTCGGCGATCGAGGCGGCCGGGATGCCGATCTTGGCGGCGATCGCGTCGGCATCGGCGTCGGTCAGGCCGGTGGCCGGATCGATCGCGACCTTGTGGATCAGTTCCGGATGCTTGTCGGCCACTTCCTCGATGTCCATGCCGCCTTCGGAGGATGCCATCAGCACCACGCGCTGGCTGACGCGGTCGGTGACCATGGAAACGTACAGTTCCTTCTTGATGTCGGCGCCTTCCTCGATCAAGAGGCGGCGCACTTTCTGGCCTTCGGGGCCGGTCTGGTGCGTGATCAGCTGCATGCCGAGGATCTGGTTGGCGTATTCGCGCACCTGATCCAGCGACTTGGCAACCTTGACGCCGCCGCCCTTGCCGCGGCCGCCAGCGTGGATCTGGGCCTTCACCACCCAGACCGGGCCGCCCAGCGTTTCCGCCGCCTTGACGGCATCTTCGACCGTATTGCAAGGAATGCCGCGCGGCACCGTCACTCCGAATTTCCGGAGAATTTCCTTGCCCTGATACTCATGAATTTTCATGCGAGCTTCCCTTCTGAAACTTATTGAAAAAAACTGCGAGGTAAAAATCGGTGGTGTTCTGTTTAGCTGGATTCCGGGCTGGCCGCCGCCTTCACGGCCCAGCGTGGATAGTATTGAGCGACCGCGCCACCGTCGCTGCGCAGTGCATGGCAGCGGTCCAGCTGGAACGGTTTGCTGCCCGCGCCGCCGGGACCGCCCTCGCGGGTGTCGAAAACGTCGCCGGCGAAGGCCTGGATCGCCGCCGTCGGCAGCACTTGCGCCAGTTCGGTCAGATGGGTGCAGCCGAGTACGCCAGCCAGGCGTTCATTGAGTTGTTTGCGAAAACCCCGGGCCAGGTTCAGGCCGATCAGCTTTTCATATGCCGGGCCGATGGTGTCGCAAAAACCGGGATACGGCACGGCGTCGGACACCGCCTCGGCGTCGACTATCGTCAATTGGGTATCGATGGTCAGCCGCAGCCACAGGTCGTGCAACGGCGTGTTGGCCGCACGCGTGCCAGCAGCCAGCTGGATGTCACGGGTCTTGATGTCGGTGATGTGGGCGTCGAGATCCCATAGACCATCGTCGCGCGCGAAGGCGGCGACTTGGATGCTGCGGGTGTGCTTCAGGGTACGGCGCGAAGCGGGTGGCGATAAAGGCATAAAGACCAATGCCGGCGAGCGGCAAAATAATAGACGCCGCATTTACGTGTTGTCGTCGCAGCTTCTGCGCCAACAGCCGCTCCTGCGGCACTGCAAAAAAACCGTAAAAGTGTAGCACAGCTGGCGCCTGCCGCGCCGAGGCTATGTGTGCGGCTGCCGGGCTGGCTCAGTCCTCGTCGGTGCCACCCTTGCGCATGGCGGCCCGGATCGCCTGCTGCGAGAAGCCGCGCTGCAGCAGGAAGCGCACCTGTTTGGCGTGTTGCGCCGCGTCTGCCGCCGCTTCGGGAAATTTGCGGCGCCAGACCGCGCGCGCGCGCGCCACCTCGTCCTGCGCCAGCTCGGCCTTGATCGCGCCCAATTCTTCACCGGCGATGCCGTGGCTTTGCAACTCGGAGACGATACGGTTATTGCCGAAACGGGCGGCGCGGCGATGGATCAGGGATTCGGAAAATCGGGATTGGGACAGCAGGTTGGCCGCTTCCAGCGCATCGAGCAGGGCTTCGACATCGTCGCCCTCCTGCGCATAGCGGGACAACTTGCGCGTCAGCTCCAGCCGGCTGTGCTCGCGCGCCGACAGATAGCGCAGTGCGCGCGCCTTCAGGCTGAGTTTGAGTGCGGCCATGATGCGCTTGGAAAATGGAAGTAAGCGAGATATTGACAGCCGGCGGCGGACCTCGGAAAACCGTCCTGCCTGTCGTTCCCGCTTCCCCGGCGAGAACGACAGATGCAAATTATGTGCGGCCGAACGGCGCCCGCCCTATTCCGCTTCCTTGGAAGCCGCCTTCCTGACTGCCGCAACCGGTACGGCGGCCGGCGCTGCCGCCGGTTCCGCGCCCTTGATTGCTCCCAGCTCCGGCACACCGAGGGCGACCCGCACCTTGTTTTCGATCTCGCGCGCCAATTCCGGCCGCTCCTTCAGGTAGTTGCGCGCGTTGTCCTTGCCCTGGCCGATGCGTTCGCCGTTGTAGCTGTACCAGGCGCCGGATTTTTCGACCACCTTGGTGTCGGAG
>DATJCV010000245.1:0-3151 GCA_035497775.1 Burkholderiaceae bacterium
GGCCGGCACGACAGCGGCGCGCTTCATCTCGAACAGCCTGACGCCGGCTTCGAGCAAGGGCTTGCGGCGCTTGGCATAGCCCGCATGCACCGCGACGACATCGGTCGCTTCGAGCGAATTGGTGAGCACGGTGATCGCCACACCGCGGCGCGCCAGCGCGGCGAAATATTCCACCCCAGCGGCGCCGGGCACGAAGTAGGGAGAAACCAATTCCAGCTCCCGGGCCGGCATTTTCAGGATGCGCCGCAGGCGCGCCACCAGCAGTTCGTCCTGGGCTGCGCGCCCCAGGCCCTTGGCCGGGTCGTCGCTGACCATCGTGGTGGCCGCCCATTCGAACGGCAGCCGGTGCGCCAGCAGGTCGCGCACGAAAGGCTGCTCGGCCAGCGCGTCGATATATGCGCGCGCCGTCGGGTCGACCGCTATGCGCGAGGCGGCCGCCGCCAGAGCCGGCATCGCTGCCGGATCGGCCCCCGGCAGCACGCGCTGCGCCGGATAGGAGGAGGCACTGTTCCAGTAGCTCTCGAAATCCCGCGACACGTCTTTCACTACCGGCCCGATCGCCAGCACATCGAGATCGACGAACAGCACATCCTGCCCGGCGCCGAAGTATTCATCGCCGACGTTGCGGCCGCCAATGATGGCGACCTGATCGTCGGCGGTGAACGACTTGTTGTGCATGCGCCGATTCAGCCGGGCGAAGTCGGTGAGATAGCCGAGCGCACGCCAGCGCCGTATCCTGAACGGATTGAACAGCCGCACCTCGATGTTGGGATGGGCATCCAGCGCGGCCAGCACGCTATCCAGGCCACCGGTGTTGTTGTCGTCCAGCAGAAGCCGCACCCGCACGCCGCGATCGGCGGCACGGCGCAGCGCCTCGAATAACAAGGTGCCCGACATGTCTCGGTGCCAGATGTAGTACTGGACGTCGAGCGTGCGCTCAGCCGCATCCGCCAGCAGTGCGCGCGCGGCAAAAGCGGCGCGGCCGTCGCGCAGCGCCACCACGCCGGAGACGCCGGGATGGACCTGCACCAGCGGCGCCACCGATTTGCCGAGGCGCGTGTCAGCATTATTCGGCAACATCGCCGATACGGGGCGACCGCCCGGCATCGACACCGGCAGTTGACTACCAGCCGATAGCAGCGCAGCACTCATGACGATCGTTACGCATCGAAAAGAGAAATTGGGCAGCTTCACAAGGTTCACCATCTGCACGCGGCATCGCGGCGGCGGATTTGATTTGTCACGGCGCAATCCGCCACTGGTGCTGGAATAGGAAAATGGTACTCCGTTGTTCCATCGGAACATGGTGGCCTGAACCGGCCTTCCAGCAAACGGCTCCAGGCGCCGGAATTCCGGTGACAAGCGTAAACAATCAGTACACTCTTCCCATGACGAATCCCACCGATTCCGGAACATCCTTCTCGTGGCGGCGCGAGCTGCGCGACCTGTTCACGCTGAACGAAGGCCCGTGGCGCTGGTCGGTCGGGGTGCAGGCGGCGCTTGCGTCGGGCTTGCCGATGGCCTTATTCACGCTGGCCGGCTACCAGCCACTCGGCTTGCTGGCGACGCTTGGCTCGTTTACCGCACTGTATTGCGCGAGCTTGCGCCGCATCGACCGACTGCAGGCATTACCGCTGGTCGGCGCTGGTTTCGTGCTGGCGTCCGCGCTGGGAGCCCTGTGCTCGGGCAACGTCTGGCTGGCCGCCATGTGCCTGATCGTGGTTACCGTGCTGGCGTGCCTGATTACGCTTGGCTTTCGGCTCGGACCGCCAGGGCCAATGATGTTCGTGCTGGTGGCCGGCATCAGCTCGCACCTGGCGGCTCCCGGTATTACCGGTACGCCGGCAATTCCGGCTTTCCTGATTCCGCTGCTGGTGGCGGCTGGCGCACTCAGCGCTTATCTTGTCATGATCGCGCCGCTCGCACTGCCCGCAGTGCGGCAGCGCGAAGGCCGCGCAAGCGGCCTGCGCAGCCTGTTTCCGCGCATTCGGTTCGACCAGCAAACCGCCGTCATTGCGCTACGGGTGGTGGCCGCGGTCGTCATCGCCAGTTTGTTGAGCCTGCCGCTCGGCATACACCGGACGTATTGGGTAGTGATGGTGGCAGGCGTGGTGCTGCAAGTCAGCCACAGCTTGCGCATCACCATCATCCGGGCTGCCCAGCGCGTGCTGGGGTCGTTCCTGGGGCTGGCGACGTTTGCTCTGGTAATGCTGAAGGCACCGAGCGGCATCTGGCTGATCGTGGTGATCGCGCTGCTGCAATTCGCCGTCGAAGTGGTGGTCGTGCGCAATTATGCCCTGGGCCTGATCTTCATCACGCCGCTGGCTCTGACCATCACGGCGGCTGGCCAGGCCGGTGATTCGCTGGTGCTGATGAGCGACCGCATCATCGACACCGTGCTCGGCGCGGCGATCGCCATGGCCGTGCTCTGGATCAGCCAATGGATCCAGAATCACGGCGCGAACCGGACTCCACCGGGAAGCTAACCATCCACCCTCACACGATCCTGATCCAGGCACGAAAAAAACGCTGGCTCTTGCGGGCCGGTTTTTATATTCTGTCGCCATTCATGAAAGCGCCACCCGCCATTCAAGACCGGTTCGACCAATCACAGGGCATGCCACGCGCGCCGGCCTCTCCTTCCCTGCCAAAAACCCGATTCCAGCATGTCGATCGCCACCATTCTGTTCCCCGATTTTTCCCTGATCCTGTTGGGCTTCCTCCTGTTCCGCGCCACCAACTGGGGCGCCCAGTTCTGGACCGGGCTCGAAAAACTGGTGTATTACGTCTTGTTTCCGGCGCTGTTGTTTTACGCTACAGCGCGCGCGCCGCTGGAATTCGCCACCACCGGCGATTTGCTGCTGGTGGCGCTGGCCACCACCTTTAGCGGCATCCTGCTCGGCTGACTGGCCAAACCGCTGTTCAAGCCGGGGCCGATGGTCTTCGAATCGGCCGTGCAAACTGCGTTTCGCTTCAACTCGTACATCGCGTTCGCGGTGGCGCAGCGTCTGGGCGGCGAACACGCCACCTCGCTGATGGCCCTGGTGGTCGGCTTCACCGTCCCCTTATGCAACGCGGCGGCGGTGCATGCGCTGGTGCACAAGAGCGGCGGCCTGCTGAAGGGCTTGCTGCAAAATCCGCTGCTGCTGGC
>DATJCV010000246.1:0-1907 GCA_035497775.1 Burkholderiaceae bacterium
ATCTTGAGGCCGAACGTGGCCTGGAACTCGGCCAGTTCCGGCAGCGTCTCCTGGTAGGTGATGACGCCGATCGCCGGCGTGATCTTGCGCGCCCGCGCCAGCGCGGCCATGACGTCGAAGCCGCTGGCCTTGGCGATCACCACCGGTACCGCCAGCCGGCTTTTCAGATAGGCGCCGTTCGAGCCGGCGGCGATCACCACGTCGCAGCGTTCGTTCGCCAGCCGCTCGCGGATGTGGTGCACCGCATCTTCGAAGCCGAGGTTGATCGGTTCGATGCTGGCGCGGTCGTCGAATTCGAGCGTGATGCCGCGAAACAGTTCGATCAGGCGCGAAACGGAGACGGTCCAGATCACCGGTTTGTCGCTGTCCGGCGTGGAGTAGGAGGCAGCAGTCATGTTTCAATCCATGTTTCAATTGTTTCGATTGTAACGCCGATTGAAACGCCGCAGCATGCGGTGAATTTCGGCAGGCATTTCGCGGTCGCCGGCAAGTGCCTGAATCGACAGCAATTCCGCGCCATGGCGCCGGGCGCGAATTGTCGGCGCGACAAGAGGAGAATGGTGGCACGGCGTTTGCAATAGTATGGCGAACTCCTTTTCATGAAACATCGATCGCACACATCGGTTGTCCACTACAGGTACGCATATGACACTCCATTCCGCAGGAGCCGCCTTCCGCAAGGCGGTGCAAGAAGAATCGCCGTTGCAGGTGGTCGGCGCGATCAATGCCAATCACGCGCTCTTGGCCAAGCGTGCCGGTTTTCGCGCCATCTACCTGTCGGGCGGCGGCGTCGCCGCCGGCTCGCTCGGCTTGCCCGATCTCGGCATATCCAATCTCGACGACGTGCTGACCGACGTCCGCCGCATCACCGACGTCTGCGATCTGCCCTTGCTGGCGGACGTCGATACCGGCTTCGGCGCCTCGGCCTTCAATGTCGCCCGCACCGTCAAATCGATGATCAAGTTCGGCGCGGCGGCGATCCATATCGAAGACCAGGTCGGCGCCAAGCGCTGCGGCCATCGTCCCGGTAAGGAAATCGTCGGCAAGCAGGAAATGGTCGATCGCATCAAGGCCGCGGTCGATGCCCGCACCGATGACCAGTTCGTCATCATGGCGCGCACCGACGCCTTGGCGGTGGAAGGGCTGGACGCGGCGCTGGAGCGCGCGGTAGCCTGCGTCGAAGCCGGCGCCGACATGATCTTTCCGGAAGCGATCACCGAACTGTCGATGTACAAGCGGTTCGCGCAGGCGGTCAAGGTGCCGGTGCTGGCCAATATCACCGAATTCGGCGCTACGCCTTTGTACACGGTGGAGGAATTGAAGGGCGCCGAGGTCGGGCTGGTGCTGTATCCGCTGTCGGCATTCCGCGCCATGAACAAGGCCGCCGAGAACGTCTACACCGCGATTCGGCGCGACGGCACGCAAAAGAACGTGGTCGATACCATGCAGACCCGGATGGAGCTGTACGAGCGCATCGACTACCACGCTTACGAGCAAAAACTGGACGCTCTGTTTGCGCAGCAGGGCCAGAAAGCCAAATAACCAATCAATGCAACCCAGGAGAACCGCATGAGCGAAGCACGCAGCAACGATACCGCCACCCCAGGCTTCAAACCGAAGAAATCGGTCGCGCTGTCCGGCGTCACCGCCGGCAATACCGCGCTGTGCACGGTGGGCAAGACCGGCAACGACCTGCATTACCGCGGTTACGACATTCTCGACATCGCCGACAGCAGCGAATTCGAGGAAATCGCCCATTTGCTGGTGCATGGCAAGCTGCCCACCAGCGCCGAACTGAAAGCCTACAAGGCCAAGCTGAAGGCATTGCGCGGCCTGCCCGCCAACCTGAAGGCAGCGCTGGAATGGCTGCCGGCTTCCGCGAACGCAATGGACGTGATGCGCACCGC
>DATJCV010000247.1:0-3443 GCA_035497775.1 Burkholderiaceae bacterium
GCGCCATTTGCGGCCGGCCGGAAAGTCGGCGCCGCCAAGGCCGCGCAGGTCGGAATTTTCCATCGTGAGCAGCAGCTGCTCGCGCTCGAGCTGGCCGGCATGGCAGCGCTGCAGCAACTGGTAGCCGCCCTGCGCCCGGTAGCCGGCGTAATCCAGATACGGCTGCGGCGCATGCTGCAAGGCGCCGCTTGCCACCGCCTGCACCACGGCGGCGCACGTCGCCTGCGGGATCGGGTTTTGCCCGACCACCGCTACCGGCGCCTGCTCGCAGCGGCCGACGCACGGAGCGGCAATCACCCGCACTTCGCGCCCGAGCATGGCCGGCAACTTTTGCAGCAATTCGGCGGCGCCGCCCATCTCGCACGACAAGCCATCGCAGACCCGCACCGTGAGCGCGGCCGGCGCCGCCTCGCCTTCCTTGACGACATCAAAATGATGATAGAAGGTCGCCACCTCGTAGACCTCGGTCTGCGCCAGCCGCATTTCCTGCGCCAGCGCCGCCAGGTGCGGCGCCGACAGGCAGCCGTAGCGATCCTGGATCTTATGCAGGTGCTCGATCAGCAAATCGGCCCGGCGCGAGGCGTCGCCCAGCAAGGCACGCACTTCGTCCAGCGCCTGCGGTTCGACGCGCCGGCCCTTGGGCTGCTGGCGCTTGCGTTCGCGTGAGGCGGGGGCGGGTACGATCGGAATTACGGGGTGATTCATGTCTGCTCCGAAAAATGAGGCGGCGCTCCTATGTTGCGGACCCATCGCTCTTGATTTTGCAGGCTTTTTCCTCGCTTCGCTGGCGATGCTCATGTCAAATTTTCGTCTGTTTTCGATAAAAATCTGAGTATGTTGCAAAAACATCCGTTTCATATTCGGAAACAGCTGTATACATAGGGAGTATGTGCAGGAACCATGACTCCGCGCGGCATCGGCAGCGCGAGACCAAGCGCCGAAATAGCAATAGGCCGCCGGCAACGCCGGCGGCCTACATTGTATAGACAAGTTGCGATCCGGACGCTATTCCGGGCTATCCGCCCTGGCCCGCCTTGCGCCGCATCCGGGCGCTCAGGTGTTCTGGATCTTGATGGTCGGGAACTTGCTGCTCATGTCTTTCGACTTCTCCGCCACCTTGATCGCCAGCTTGCGGGCGATCTGCTTGTAGACCTGGGCCACCGTGCCGTCCGGATCGGCCACCACGGTCGGCTTGCCGGAATCGGTCTGCTCGCGGATCGCCATCGTCAGCGGCAAGCCGCCGAGGAAATCGACGCCGTATTCGGCGCACATGCGCTCGCCGCCGCCCTCGCCGAAGATCGGCTCGGCGTGGCCGCAGTTGGTGCAGATATGCGTGCTCATGTTTTCCACGATGCCGAGGATCGGGATGCCGACCTTCTCGAACATCTTCAAGCCCTTGCGCGCATCCAGCAGCGCGATGTCCTGCGGCGTGGTGACGATCACGGCGCCGGTCACCGGCACCTTTTGCGACAGCGTCAGCTGGATGTCGCCGGTGCCGGGCGGCATATCGACGATCAGGTAATCGAGGTCGCGCCAGTTGGTTTGGGTCAGCAATTGCTGCAGCGCTTGCGTCACGATCGGGCCGCGCCACACCATCGGTTCGTCGGGGTCGATCATGAACCCGATCGAGGACACCTGCAGGCCGTGGTTTTCCAGCGGCTCCATGGTCTTGCCGTCGCTGGTTTCGGGGCGGCCGGTGATGCCCATCATCATCGGCTGCGACGGCCCGTAGATGTCGGCGTCGAGAATGCCGACCTGGGCGCCCTCGGCGGCCAGCGCCAACGCCAGGTTGACGGCGGTGGTCGATTTGCCGACCCCGCCCTTGCCGGAAGCGACCGCGATGATGTTTTTCACGTTCGACATCACGCTCACGCCACGCTGCACCGCATGGGCGATGATCTTCGAACGCACGGTGACGCTGACGTTGCCGATGCCGGCCACTCCGCGCACCGCGCCTATCGCCGCCTTGCGTATCGCATCGAACTGGCTTTTGGCCGGATAACCGAGCTCGATCTCGAAGGTGACGTCGGCGCCGTCGACCGCGATGTTCTTCACCGTCTTGCCGGATACCAGATCCTTGCCGGTGTTCGGATCGATGACGGTCGACAACGCCGCCGTGACCGCTTCAGGCGTAATGTTCATTTGCTCTCCTTGACTATGGGACCTCTATTTGCGGCCAGTCTAATCCAATCGCAACCCGGTCGCACCATGATGCTGCAAAAATGACGAGCGTGACACGCCGCCGGCGCAGCCGGGATGACAGAACGCATTGCGCTGCTAAAATCATGGCTTTACCCCTTTTCGCATTATCCAATGAGCATCACGCCCGCGCGCCAGCTTTTCGTCACCACCGCCCTTCCCTACGCCAACGGCGCCTTCCACATCGGCCACATCATGGAATACATCCAGGCCGACATCTGGGTCCGTTTCCAGCGCATGCAGGGGCATCAGGTGCACTTTGTCGGCGCCGACGATGCGCATGGCGCGCCGATCATGATCGCGGCGGAAAAGGACGGCGTGACGCCGCAGGAGTTCGTGGCGAAGATCGCCGCCGGCCGCCAGCAGTACCTGGACGGTTTTCATATTTCCTTCGACAACTGGCACTCGACCGACGGCCCCGAAAATCATGCGCTGGCGCAGCAAATCTACCGCGACTTGAAGCAGGCCGGCTTCATCGCCACCAGGACCATCGAACAGTTTTTCGATCCCGAGAAAAACATGTTCCTGCCGGACCGCTACATCAAGGGCGAATGCCCGAAGTGCCATGCCAAGGATCAGTACGGCGACAACTGCGAAGTGTGCGGCGCGGTCTACACCCCGACCGACCTGATCGATCCATACTCGGCCCTGACCGGCTCCAAGCCGGTCTTGAAATCATCGGAGCACTTTTTCTTTACTTTGTCCGATCCGCGCAGCGTGGAATTCCTGGAGCAATGGATCAAGGGCAGCGACATCGACGGCAAGCCGCATCTGCAGCCGGAAGTCGCCAACAAGGTGCTGGAATGGTTCGCCCCGCGCGAAAACCAGGACGGCAGCACCAGCGAGGGCTTGAGCGACTGGGACATCTCGCGCGACGCACCGTATTTCGGCATCGAGATCCCGGATGCGCCGGGCAAGTATTTCTATGTCTGGCTCGATGCGCCAATCGGCTACCTGGCCTCGCTGAAAAATTATTTCGACAAGAGCGGGCGCGACTTCGACGCCTTCATGGCCAATCCCGCCACCGAGCAGTACCACTTCATCGGCAAGGACATCGTCAACTTCCACACCCTGTTCTGGCCGGCGATGCTCAAATTCAGCGGCCGCAAGACGCCCAACAAGGTATTCGTGCACGGCTTTTTGACGGTCAACAATGGCGAGAAGATGAGCAAGAGCCGCGGCACCGGCCTTGACCCGCTGAAATACCTGAGCCTGGGCATGAATCCGGAATGGCTGCGCTACTA
>DATJCV010000248.1:0-4894 GCA_035497775.1 Burkholderiaceae bacterium
CCATGAGCGGCTGGCCGGCATCGACGAAGCGTTGGCCGCACTGGCTGCCGACGTCGATGTCCTGCGCGCCCAATGGCAAGCGCAAAAGGCGGCCGGCGACGCATTGCTGGCAGCACGCGCGGCGCGCCAGCAGGCGCGCACGGAAAATGCGACGGCCGCCGAGTTGGCGGCGCTGTCGCAGCAGATCGAGAGCGCCGAGCAGGCATTCAAGCAGGCGCAAGGCGAGTTGCCACTGGTACGGATCGACGTCGATCCCGACGTGGTGGCAAAAGTGGTCTCTGACTGGACCGGAATTCCGGTCGGCAAGATGCTGCGCGATCAGGCCAAGACCGTGCTGGGCATGGCCGAGGTGCTGCGGGCACGGGTCCAAGGCCAGGACCATGCCATGCATCAGATCACCGAAATCCTGAAAACTGCGAAATCGGGTTTGCATGATCCGCAGCAGCCGATGGGCGTGTTCTTGCTGGCCGGCCCGTCCGGCGTGGGCAAGACCGAAACCGCGCTGGCGGTGGCCGACATCCTGTTCGGCGACGAAAAATCGACCGTCGTCGTCAACATGAGCGAATTCCAGGAAAAGCACAACATCAGCCGGCTGATCGGCTCGCCGCCCGGCTATGTCGGCTACGGTGAAGGCGGCGTGCTGACCGAAGCGGTGCGGCAGCGCCCCTACTCGGTGGTGCTGCTGGACGAAGTGGAAAAGGCGCACCTCGACGTGCTGAACTTGTTCTATCAGGTGTTCGACAAGGGCATGCTGTCCGACGGCGAGGGCAAGGAGATCGATTTCTCCAACACGGTAATCTTCCTCACCTCAAACCTGGCCACCGACGTCATCACCGAGATGACCGCCGGCGATGAAAAGCCGGATGCGGAGACCCTGCTGGCGGCGGTACGGCCGATCCTGTCGAACCACTTCAAGCCGGCGCTGCTGGCGCGCATGACGGTGATCCCCTACTTCACGCTGGCGCAGGATGCGCTGGCCGGCATCGTCCGCCTCAAACTCGACAAGATCGCGCGCCGGCTGCAGCACAACAACAAGATGCGCTTCGACTACAGCGACGCGGTGGTGCGACAGATCGCGGCGCGCTGCACCGAAGTGGAAACCGGGGCCCGCAACATCGACTTCATCTTGCGCGGCAACATCATGCCCTTGATGTCGCAGGAAATCCTGGCGCGCATGAGCGATGGCAATCAGCCTGCCGGCGTGACGCTCGACGTCGCCGATGACGGGGCATTCAGCGTCACCTTTCAGGACCATCCGCAAGCGCAGTCAGAGCAGTGACCAACATTTAGCATCAGGAGATCAGCATGGCGTCATTATCGAACCGGCTCGCCGCCAACAAACGCTTTGAATTCGAATCGAAAGCGTTCGATGCGGACAAGTTCGCCGTGGTCAACATGGAAGGCTACGAGGCGATCTCGCGCCCCTATCGCTTCACGCTGACGCTGGTGTCGGACGATGCCGCGATCGACATGGATACCATGCTGCAGAACCCAGCGGCGCTGCGCATCTTCGCCCCGGACGGCACCTCGGCCACGCCTTATCACGGAGTGCTGGCGGAGTTCGAGCAATTGCACCAAGCCGACGGCTATGTGTTTTACCGGGCGGTGCTGGTGCCGCGGCTGTGGCGCCTGTCGCTGTACCGGATTTCCGAGGTATACCTGAACGAGCAGACCATTCCCGCCATCATCGAAGGCGTCCTGAAAGACAGCCGTTTCGGTCCGGCCGACTTCCAGTTGAAGCTGACCACCGACTACCGGCCGCGCAGCTTCGTCTGCCAATATCAGGAAACCCACCTGGATTTCCTGTCGCGCTGGATGGAAAAGGAAGGGATGTACTACTTTTTCGAACAGGACGACCAGGCTGAAAAATTGATTATCGCCGACAGCCGGGTCATGCACCCTGCGCAGCCGTCGCACGTCAATTACCGTCCGATCGACGAACTGGATACCGGCGTCGCCCCGGATTCAGTGCAGAATTTCGTCTGCCGCCAGAAGCCGTTGCCGCACCAGGTCGTGCTGCAGGACTATAACCATCGCAAAGCCAGCCTTGAACTGAAAGCACAGGCGATCGTATCGGCCACGGGAATCGGCGACGTCATGCTGTATGGCGAAAATTTCCGCAGCATCGAAGACGGCGAGCGCTATGCCAGGCTGCGTGCCGAAGAGATCCTCTGCAACGGCAAGGTGTTTTCCGGCGCCGGCACCGCAGTCGGACTGCGCAGCGGACAGTTCATGGAATTGGCGCATCACTACCGGCCCGATTTCAACGGCAAGTACTTGGTCACCGAAATTCACCACGAAGGCTCCCAAGCCGGCGCGCTGCTGGCCGGCATCAAGAATCCCTACAGCGGCAACGACACCGAAACCATCTACCGCAACACTTTCCAGGCCATCCCGGCCACGGTGCAGTTTCGCGCCGAGCGCGTCACCGCCAAGCCGCGCGTGGCCGGCACCATGAATGCCACCATTGACGCCGAGGGCAGCGGCGAATACGCCGAACTCGACGAATACGGCCAGTACAAGGTGCAACTGCCATTCGACCGCTCTGACAAGGCTCACAACAAGGGATCGGCACGGGTGCGCATGGCGACACCGTATTCCGGCAGCGATCATGGCATGCATTTTCCGCTGCACAAGAACGCCGAGGTGCTGCTGTCCTTCATCGACGGCGACCCTGACCAGCCGGTGATCGTCGGCGCGGTGCCGAATTCGGAAAACCGTAGCATCGTCAATTTCAACAATCCGCAGGACAACCGAATCAGCACCAAGGGCGGCAACCAGCTGCACATGAGCGACAGCAAGGGCAAGGAAGTGATTTGGCTGCATTCGCCGTTCCATCACAGCAGCATCGGCGTCGGCTCGATCAACCCAAACGGGGGCGGCAGCATTTTTTCAGCGACCAAAGGCAGCAGCGAATCGGTATCGTTCGGCACTTCCGGCAGCATGTCGTTCGGATCGAAGAATTCGCTGTCGATCGGCACCGAAACCAGCATCGCCGCTTCTTTTGCCAACAAAATCTCGATGGGAGCCTCGGTGGCGATCTCCTGCGCCAACGACATTAAATGGAATATGAACATGATTCCATTTACCGAAAATGTCACCAAGAGCCTGACCATCGACGACTCCAGCAGCGTAAAACTGGATACGTCGACCAAACAGGTCGCACTCGACGAAGTGATCATTTCTGCCGGCGCCGTGGCTACTAATGTACTCGCCAACGAGGTCAAGGCGACCAAGGCGACCCTAAAGAAAATGATTGCGGCGTTTACGGCACTGAACATGACGCAGTCGGCCATTTTTGGCGCAGCCGTCAACGGTCACGATGAACTTCTCGGGCCCGATGAGAAAAAAGCAAAACAGGAAAATGCCGAGCGCAAGGCGCAGGAAAAGGACGCACGCGACAAGGAGAAAAAGAAAAAGCAAGCCGAAATCGACGCCGATGCCACGCTTTCCGACGCTGAGAAGATAAAACGCAAAACTGCTCTCGACAAGGAATATGCGAAGAAAGACGGGGAAGCGAATTCGCCGATGAACGATGACTCCTTTACCGGCTGGCCGGGAATCGTCGGCAAGTTCGGTACAGACGTCGTCAGCAACGTCGGGGCGCTGGCTGTCTTGCAAGGCTATGCGCGAACCCTGGCCACCAAGATCGAAGTCTTGAAAAGCAGCTTGGTAAGCCGGATCACGCTGAACGATAAGGGTATCAAGCTGAGCGCCAACGTGCCCAACAATGCGAACTCGAAGCTGTCGCTGGACGACAAGGGCTTGAAATTCATTACCGGACCGTATGCGCCGCCGACTCCCCCAAATGTACCTGAAGCACCGCCGTTGCCGGCGATGGCGTCTTCCATCGCAGCGAAGGACGGCAGCATGACAGTGTCGGCCGGCACCAAGCTGGCCCTGTCCTCCCTGTCCGAAATCGAGGCCAAGGTCAATCCATCCACCCTGTCGATCACCAAGCAGCAAATCGAACTGAAATACGGCTCCGGGAAAATGACGGTTACCCCCAACCAGGTATCGGCAACGTTCAACAAGATGGGGTTCGAAGTCACCAAAACCAAGGCAATGATGACCTTCGGGGGGGCGGCGGTAAAGGCGACCAAGACCGGCCTCAAGCTCAGCCTGGGCAACTCGAATGCGGACCTCGATCCGCAGGGCCTTTCTCTCCAGGGTGGATTGATCCGTCTGGGTTAAGCCGCGCATCTACCAGGAACCAAGTCATGAAGATCATCAAGCCCGACAACTTGGCGCTGTTGTACCGGACCCTTCGCTTCGGCCGGCGCGACTTGCTGTCGCTGGGCTTGCTGGGCCTGTTCCATTTCGACCGCAGCAATCCCGACCAGATGCTGCCGGAAGCCGAGTTGTGGACCATGGTGGCGCAAGCGCTGGGCGACAACGCGGTGCTGGACGAGGGCTTGCCAAAACCCGCTGCCGAATTCATGGTGTATGGCGCCGCCTGCGCCGCCGATGGCCGCGAAGTGCCGCAATTGCCGGTGGCGGTACGGCTGGGCACGCTCGGCAAGCAGCTGTATGTCTACGGCGATCGCGAATTTCAGGCGGCCGGCATGGTTTCCGCACCACTACCTTTTGCGCGCATCGAAATTCGGCCGGAAAATGCTTTCGGCGGCCCCGGCTTTGCCGACAACCCTGTCGGCAAAGGCTTCGCCGCGACGGATAGCCAGACCGGCCCGGCGCGGCACCTGCCCAACCTCGAATCGCCGCGGCAACTGATGCTCGCTGCCGGCGACGAGCCAGTGCCCGCCGGCTTCTGGGGGATAACGGCGGATGCACCGCGCCGCCGCAAGCACCTGGGCACATTCGACGATCGCTGGTTGAAACATTCCTGGCCCCATTTGCCGGAAGATACCAGTCTGGAATTTTTTCACGCCGCCCC
>DATJCV010000249.1:0-1819 GCA_035497775.1 Burkholderiaceae bacterium
CCTCGCCTGGCTCGAACTCTTCGGCAGCAAGCTGGGCCGGGGGCCGGTACCGCGCGTGCAGGACCTGGTCAATGAAAAGCGGGCGGCGCCGTGGTTCTTGCTTTACTTCGCGGCGGTGGCAGTCGGAACCGTGGCCGGACTTCTGGGTTACCAGTCGATGTGGCGCGCCGCGGTCGCGCTTTGCATGTTGACTACTGTTTTGTTGGGAGTCGAATACTGGCGCGCCTATCGCGGCAAATACGCAGCCACTGCTCCCGCTCGTCCCGCTTCATTTTCGCCGCCATTGCCTGAAGGGAAACGCCCATCATGAATACCCCCGAACCTCATACGCTGGACGTGCGCGAACAATTGCGCAATGGCGGCGAGCCGCTGCCGCAGATCATGCAGGCGGTAGGTCAGTTGGCGCCGGATCAGCCGCTGCGCCTGCTGGCCACTTTCGAGCCGTTGCCGCTGTATGCGCTGCTGGGTCGAAAAGGCTACGGCCACAGCGCGCTGCAGCACGCTGACGGCGATTGGGAAGTGCTGTTCATGCCGGGCCAGGCGGCGGCCGCCAAGCCGGCCGCGCCAGCCGCCACGGCTGCGGCTGCCGATTGGCCAGCCCCGACCACTCATCTCGACAACCGCGGCTTGCAGCCGCCGGAGCCGATGATCCGCATCCTCGAAGCGCTCGAGCATCTGGCGCCGGGCGCGGTGCTGGCGGCGATCAATGAGCGCGATCCGGTATTCCTGTATCCGGAGCTCGAAGCGCGCGGCGCGGCGATTCGTGCCGAGCCGAAGAGCGACGGCGTCCATTTATTGATTCGCAAGGGTGCGTCGGCATGAGCGCGCCAACCGTGGAGGAAGCCTACCTGGCGCTGCACGACGTTATCGATCCCGAACTGGGCTACAACATCGTCGACATCGGCCTGGTGTACAAGCTGGAGATCGTCGACGGTTTGCTGAAGGTGACCATGACCATGACCACGCCCGGCTGCCCGGCCCAGGACTACATCATGGGTGGCGTCGACGAGCGCGGCGCCGCGATTCCCGGCATCGACGACGTGGACATCGAACTGGTGTGGGAACCGCGCTGGTCACCGCAAATGATGTCGCCGATCGCCAAGGAATACTTCGGCATCACCGAGGACGGCGCATGACGCAAAGGCCGCCCGCCGCGGAGGACGCCGTCAGCGTGTTGAATCGCGTGTTCGTACGTGCGCTGCTCGCGCTTGGGGCCGCCGGCGAAACCGAACAGGCGTGCCGCCTGGCTGCCGAGGCGTGGACGAGATTGCGCCATGCCCACCCGCGGGAAGCCGAGCGCCTGAATGGCGCATTGCATGCGCTGACTCGTAAGTCTGCTGTAACTCGACCTGCTGTAACCCTACCAACTGATGGAGAAAAAGATGGCTGAACCAAAGATCCTCGATGTCCGCACTTTCATTCCCGCCGAACGTCATCGGCTGATTTTTGCCACCTACAACGAACTGAATCCGGGGCAAAGTTTCGTATTGGTGAATGACCACGATCCGAAACCACTTTATTACCAGTTCGATGCCGAGCACAGCGGCAAATTCTCCTGGGAATACAAGGAGCAGGGGCCGCAAACCTGGCGAGTCGAAATCGGCCGCGTCGGCGCTGCCTGAAGCGATAGCGATAGCCCCAGCGCAGGCCGCACAGCCGGCGCTGGCGCCGCGGCACCAGCTTGGCCGCATCCGGCCGCCCCTGCTTGTCAAACTACTTGGCCATGTACCGCGCATGGCGGTTGACGCCAATTCATTCCGGCCACTATAGTGTCGTGATGATTTCCGAATTCGATTACCTTTCCGAGAAAATCCGTCAA
>DATJCV010000250.1:0-3213 GCA_035497775.1 Burkholderiaceae bacterium
AAACCTGCCGGCGCCAGCGTCATGCCCCACGGTGCATTCAGCGCGCCCTGCGACGCCACTCGCGCGATCAGCGTGCCGTTCGGATCGTACACATCGACAAAGCCGAGACCGCGGCCCGCGACGTCGTCGTGCCGGGCCGGATCCTGTTTCGCATACGTCACGTAGATGTCGCCGTTGATCGCCTGCACGTTGAACGGCGCGAAACCGGCCGGTATCGCCGGATCGGTGAACGCGCCGGCCTCGAGTGCCACCGGCTTGAAGGTGCTGTCGAACACATCGATTCGGTTGTTATGAAAATCCGCCGCGTACAACAGGCTGCCGCTACCACCGGCACTCAATGTCAGACCTTTGTACACTGCGCCGGTCGCCGTAAAATTGTCGATCACGCGAACCGCATTGGTGGCGTCCACGGTCGGCGCCCAGCCTGCGATCACGCCGTCTTCGGTCGCGAACAGGAAGCGGGCCGGCCCCGACGCACTACCCTCCGACACGACGAAGCCGGTCGATCCGTTGAACACGGTGCCGGTTGGCGCGCCGGTACCGGGATTGGCGGCCGACGACGGAATTTTCACCACCAGCGCTTGCGGCTTGCCGGTACCGTCGAACAGCAGCGCATTTCCGGTGCCGTTGGCCGCCACCCACACCGGGCCGAACGGATTGAAGGCGACGCCCCAGCCGTTGACCAGATTCGGGTCGTTGTTATCGGCCGGCACGAATCCATCCGATACCAGATTGTGCTGCTGATAGTCATCCTCCGCCGCCTGTATCTGTGGCGCGGCCGCCATCATCAGCACGGCCAGAACGCCCAGGAAACGGATAACTTTACTGCCGTACAAGATGTTCATTTCGGAGTCCTCCAGAAATAGTGTGAGCCTGTATCGGGAACATATTGTCCCGACGCCATTCATCACTGCCGCCACGCATGCCAAGGCGGATGTCCGCACGGAAGCGGCGCGCCAATGCCATCGGAATAGTTGTTGCCATCCCCTGCCGTTTCTGCAGTTCCGGGGTAGGTGATTTTTCTCAAACTAGCAAATCAGGCAGGGAATGCCAGCGCTCCTCGCACAGGGCATTTGTCCCCGCTCAGAGAAAGTCGTGATTGTGTATACGCTGCTTGCTATGCGAACAGGCAGCGTATGATTTCGCCGGTTGTCGAGAGAAACATCTGCTTATCGGGCGGATACCGAAGTAGCCGGCGCAGCGATTCCAGCGAGTTGGGAGCGCTCCATTCCGTGCTCGGCGATCGCCGACGAAGATTGGAATCGCGGCGCTTGCCTTCCCGACCTTGCTTGACTAATCTGCCTCAGTGATTGCCCGTTCATAGATTCCCTTGCCCACCCGATTTATTCCCCGAGGAGAAATGTCATGGCCTATGTCGACGGTTTCGTTCTGCCGCTTCCCCAGAAAAATCTCGAGGCTTACCGTGAAATGGCGAGCAAGTGCGGCGCGATCTGGCGCGAGCACGGCGCGCTGGAATTCCGCGAGTGCATTGCGGATGACGTCAAGCCGGGCAAGCTGACTTCCTTCCCGCAAAGCGTCAATCTGGAAGCCGGTGAAACCGTCATTTTCTCGTGGATCGTGTATGAGTCGCGCGCCCATCGCGACGAAGTCAACGACAAGGTGATGAAGGACCCGCGCATGGCCGAAATGATGAAGCCGGAATCCATGCCGTTCGACGGCAAACGGATGATTTATGGCGGCTTCGAAATGTTGCTCGATCTGTAGGAACGGGCACCGGCTGAAGGCGAGGCGCGGATAGCGTCAGCTTGCCTCCGACGCGGCGGCACTAACCTGCCGACTCCAGATCGACGATCAGCGTAAGAGCGGAACGCCATCGAGCGTTCCCATTTTGCCGCTCGCGAAATCCCTCAAGGCATGGGAATCCACTGCATTGCTTGCCCATGCGGCTTGGGGAATGCCTCAGTTGGTCGCCCGCACCGCACCCGTAATGTGCATGGCGCCGATCGCGCCGTGCATTTCGAGCGGCGCGATGCCCTCGCCGTGGGTGGTGATGCCGCCAGAGATCACCACTTCCTGCGCCGAGCCGCCGGGCTTGATGCTCAGTCCGATCGCGCTGAGCGTCGTGAGCACGCCCTTGACCAGCGACTCGCCGGTGGCGCCGAAGGTCTCGATGCCACGCAAGACTCGCAGCGATCCAATCGGCTGGCTGATCTGCACGCCCACCGCACCGTCCGCATGCGTGGCGATGCGGTCGAATTCGGCCACATGCACCGTCCCGGCATACTGGTTGAAGCCGCGCGCGCCCAGTCCGAAGGTCTCGATCGGCGCCAGGACCTTGAGTTCGTTGACGATGCCGAAATTGACAAAGCCGATGCCGCTGGGGCCGTAGGAGGTGATCTTCTCTTCGGCTTCCCAGCGGTCCACCGTCCCCCAATTGTCCAGCACCATGTCGTTGACACCATAGGTCACGACCGGCGCCAGATTGCGGACGGTATCGACATAGGCGCCATGTACCGTGAACACGCCGCCGGTGATGACATCCGGCGTGCCCGCCGCGATCCGGCCGTCGCTGTACACCGGCCCGGTTTCCAGCTCATGCACGCTCAGGCGGCCTTTGTCGAAGCCGGGGCCGCTGACGAAGATGCCGCTGCCCAGCACCGGCGCGGCGGCACGGCCGGCCGACAGGCCGACCAGGTTTGCCGTGATGCTCACCTGCTCATCGGCCTGCATGTTCCATAGCGTGAAGGCGCCCTGGATGACCCGCACGCCGAACCCCGCCGGCCGCTCGCTTTGCCCACGGGCGTCGGCGGCAACCACATGCAGGCCATCGACCTCCACGTGTCCGCTGCGTACCTTGTCACGTGCCAGCAGCTGAACCTGACCCACCGTCACCACCTCCGTCAGGCGCAGGATGCCCAGACTGTCGACGGCGATGTCGTTGAAAATCGCCCGCCGCTCGACGGATGCCTCAAGGCGAAGATGGCTCACGTCATTATCGGAAGACAGTTGCAGACCATCCTGCCCGGCCGTGAACGCCAGCGTGGCCTGCTCGCCCTCGCCTTCGATCGCCTGACCGGGCGCCAGGCGCAGCGATGGTGCGTTGGCTAGATGGCCCTGCACCACAATTTTTTTCACATAAGCGCCTTTCAGCGCCGCGACCAGTTGCTCAGTGGTCGAAACCAATTGATGGTGCGATGCCATTGCGAACTCCTATGCTGGATAGACGGGCGATCCTGATGTGCGCGACCGCTG
>DATJCV010000251.1:0-2243 GCA_035497775.1 Burkholderiaceae bacterium
CCAGCAGATGGAAGAACTGGGCAGCGGCTTCTATCTGGCGATGCATGATCTGGAAATCCGCGGCGCCGGCGAAGTGCTGGGCGAAAACCAGTCGGGCGAGATGACCGAAATCGGCTTCCAGCTGTATTCCGACATGCTGAACGAAGCGGTGAAAGCGCTGAAGAACGGCAAGGAACCCGATCTGGCGGCGCCGCTTTCCACCACCACCGAAATCAATCTGCACGTGCCAGCGCTGTTACCGGCGGATTTCTGCGGTGATGTGCATGAACGCTTATCGCTCTATAAGCGCATGGCCAACTGCAGCAGCGCCGACGCCATCGACGACTTGCAGGAAGAATTGATCGACCGCTTCGGCAAGCTGCCGGACCCGGTCAAGGCCCTGCTGGAAACCCATCGACTGCGGCTGGCGGCGCGCCCGATCGGCATCATCAAGATCGACGCTCACGCCGAAGCAGCGCAGTTGCAGTTCGAACCGAATCCGCCGATCGACGCCATGCGGATCATCGAGCTGATCCAGAAAAACCGGCATATCAAGCTCAACGGGCAAGACAAGCTACGCGTGATCGTCAACATGCCGGACCTGGCGGCGCGGGTGTCGCAGGTGAAGGCGACAATCAAGATGCTGACCGGTTGATGCAGACCGTCGGGATAATCTTTATACTCCTTATATATTGTGCCAATTTCACGCACAAATATTGAGTATTTTTAATATACTCCGCCATATAAGACCACCGACTCTGTCGCTCCCGCGAAGGCGGAAATGCATGCCTTTTCCCTGGTGTCGTTGAGCCTTCACGCTACTGGGGAAAGGCATGCATCCCTGCCAAAAGCATGCGGCAACGACATGGGATGGCTATCAATGGCACACCAAGACAGAACCCCAAATCAACATATCGCGTCGCAAATTTGCTAATCGCCTGACGACAGATATTTGATCGCTGTCATCTCAATATGCACCTGCAATCCGGCCGTCTTGCAACGGCTGCGACCATGGCCACACGGGAAAATGTGACGATCGGCATCATTACTTCCAGAAGCCTGGCTGGACTATGGCGGCGCCACCGCTGGCGGTATGCAACTAACTAACGCAGAAAAATTCGCCGTAGTTAAGCAACGCGACGGCAGAACCCAACGCCGTCAGGCAACGCTTCGGCGATCCTACCGCTTCGAATTCTTGAGATTTTTCTTCATGGATACCAGGTGCGCAATACCCGAATCCATGATTCCGATCTCATCGGAATTGCACCTCTGAATTCGCTGTGCATTGCCATACAGTTTATTTACGCCAAGCGATTTTGCGGCGATCCGGCACCTTTCCTGTGTTCGCACAAACAAGCCACGACCCTATTTTTTCCGGCATTGAATGTTGGTAAATTCAATCTACACTGAATAAGCCATCGCGTTGCATGGTGCTGTCTTGCGTGCCTGCAAAATTCTTGCGGGGAAGATGATCGGGGACATTTTTCATTGTGGAGGCTATATGGAACTTCACATGGATTCGCATCGTTGGGAAAGGCGGTTGCCGGACTGGCCCATGGCCGCAGCGTCCGGATTTGTCGGGGGCGCCGTCGTGATGATCCTGGAGATGCTCTGGAGCACGTTGGTCACGGGCGCAGGCCCGTGGACTACACCGCATATGGTGGCTGCGCTGGTGATGGGGCCGATCGTGTTGCAAACGACCGGCTTCAGCCTGTCCGTCGTCGCCGCAGCACTGGCTACCCATTACGTGCTCGGGATTGTATTCGGCATGATTCTGGCGGCGATCATCGCGCCGTTTCATCTTGATTCAAGCCCCGGCATGGCTCTGTTGAGCGGTGCAGTATTCGGGCTGGTCCTGTACCTGTTCAATTTTTACGGCATGGAACGCGTCTTTCCATGGTTCGCCGATATGCGCGGCTGGACGGCATTGGTCGCCCATCTGATCTTTGGCATGACGGCGGCAGCCACCTATTGGAAGCTGGAACGGCGCGAATTGAGCTAAACGAATCGAACCGATCAACCCCCTGCCTCGGCAGGAGTGCCGGGGTATGCAATGCGGTGACTTCTCCGCAGTGTTGGCGCTGACGCCGTAGCTGCAAGCTTCGGACGATTCCGCGTGAGGAGGATCGATATGGCCTTGGCCGTCGCACTCGTGGTGATCGTTGCCGCCTCGCTGCTGTTCCATTTCGTCAGTCCGTGGTGGGCGCTGCCGCTTGCCTCGAACTGGCGGCAGATGGACGACACGCTGACCATCACCTTTATCG
>DATJCV010000252.1:0-8593 GCA_035497775.1 Burkholderiaceae bacterium
CGACTGCGCCGGTGCCGCTGTCCATGTCACGTCGCTGCACGATCCTGTCCTCCGAAAAGAGTTGAAGTCTGTGGCATTTCACTGGCGCTGCACGGTTCATGTCCGCTTCAATCAGGATGCCTTTTTATTCCCGCAAGCTGTCCGGATATCTTGCTGGCAATCACCTGCTCATTGGCGTTGTTGCCCATGCTCAACCGACTTGAACGACATGCACTCTGCCGACATGGTACTCGAGCCGATGGCCTGTTCTGTTTCAACGTCATCCACTGAAAATAAGAAAAGGCCACCAGCCTGCCCATTCGTTCCATCTGCCGGCAGGATGAAGAAGTAACTTGGGACGCCAACTGAAAGCGGGGTGCTCCAACAAACACTCATTTGATTTAATCGGATTCGTCACTGCTTCAATCTTCGCCGCGCAATGCTTGATTGAAGTCAATCGACAAAAAATTGTTAGCGGCAATCTGTTCTTGCGCCGCATATTCTCGTCGCGCTACGGGAAACCGTGCGGCCTCCCAGTATTTTCAGGGATTAGCCGCGCGTCAGAGAAACGACTGTCGTGCCAGAAAAAGGGTTGAGGCTGCCGATGGGGCTGATCCAGACGTATTCAACTAGAGAATACCGACTCATCAAGGAGATGCAGCATGCATACCCCCACCGGCCACGCCATGAAGGTGTCCGCGCGACGCATCGGCCTCTGGACATGTGCGGCATTGGCGCTGCTGATGCCGCTCATGGCGCAGGCGCTTCCGGTATTCGCCCGGCAGACCGGCCAGAACTGCGTGGCATGCCACGCCGGCGGCCAGTTTCCGGAGCTGACTCCGTACGGCCGCCTGTTCAAACTTACCGGCTACACGATCGGCGAACGGAATGGCGTCCCGTTGTCGGTGATGGCACTAGCTAGCTATACGAAAACGCGCAACGCGATGAGCGATACCCCGTCGGTCGATTTTCCCAAGGACGCGGTGGCGCTATTCCAGACCGGCAGCGTCTTCCTAGCCGGAAAAATCACCAACAATCTGGGCCTGTTCGCTCAAGTCACCTACGATAACTATGCGAACCAGAATCCCGACACCTTGGCATGGAGCGGTCACTCTCATGCGGACAACATTGACGTCCGCTATGCCGATCGCTTCATCGACGACAAACGGGATGTGATTTTCGGCTTCAGCTTGAACAACAACCCGTCGGTGGCCGATGTCTGGAGTACGGTACCCGCCTGGATTCAGTACGTGCCGACCCGCTTCGGCTTCACCGGCCCCAGCGCGGCGCCGCTGATCGCTCAGCTTGGACAACAAGTCGCGGGCATGGGCGCATACGTCTTCTGGAACAAAATGATCTATGCCGAATTGACCGCGTACCAGGCTGCCAAGGGAGCGTTTTCTCTCTTATCCCAGGGAAACGACATCGGCAATCGCCTGCGGGGCGCCAATCCCTATCTGCGCGTTGCGCTCAGCCACGAATGGGGCCCGCACAACGCGATGATCGGCTTGTTCGGCATGACCGCCGACGTCTATCCGGACCCGACCGTTCCGAGCGGTCCCACTACCCGCTTTCGCGACCGAGGCATCGACGCGCAATACCAGTACATCCTCGACCCGCACACCGTTACCGCGCAAGTAAGCTACATCCGGGAAAACATCAGCGGCGGAGACGTCACCGGCATTTCCAGCAATGGATCGAACACGCTCAACCAGCTCAAGCTAAAAGGCAGCTATATCTATCGGGCGAAATATGGCGCCAGCCTCAGCTATTTCAGCACCACGGGGTCGTCCGATGCGACCCTCTATCCAGGGCTGCAGGACGACGGAACCGGCACCGGGAACATGATTCCGATACCGATCAACGGCAGCCTGACGAACAATCCCGACACCCGCGGCTGGATTCCCGAACTGTTCTGGACTCCGGTTCAATACATGCGGGTCGGGCTGCAATACTTCAAATTCGACCGCTTCAACGGCGCCTCCAGCAACTATGACGGCGCCGGCCGCAATGCGGCGGACAACAATACGCTTTTCCTCTATCTCTGGGCAGCATATTGAAGGCACAGAGACGCCATGCTGCCCGCCGTGACGGCAGCGTAGTGCTTGCCCCGTCTGAACCATGGATTGAGCGGAGATCAACATGAAAAAAATCCTGTTTGCCTCGATGCTACTGCTGGCAGCACTCGGGTCCGGCTGCACCTCGCCCGAGCGCTCGCGGGCTCTCGGCGACCCGAACGTATCCGGCAAGACGATTGCCTTGCAGGTTTGCTCGAATTGCCACGGTGTCGGCGGAATATCCGTTTCACCGAATTTCCCCAACCTGGCCGCACAACAGGAGACCTATTTTGTGGCGCAGCTGAAATCATTCCGCAGCCATAATCGTTCCGACCCGGCCGGCTTTGAGTATATGTGGGGCTTGAGCGCGCATCTGACGGATGAGCAGATCAGGGACCTTGCCGCCTATTATGCGGCGCAGCAACCGGCGGCTGGCGCGCCGGCAAACGCAGCACGGATACACGAAGGGCAAGCGATATTTGAAAAGGGCGTCGAGGCAAACAACGTTCCGGCTTGTGCCAGCTGTCATGGGCAAAAAGCCGAGGGGAATCAACAATTCCCTCGCCTGGCCGGTCAACATGCGGACTACCTGGTCAAGCAGCTCACGATTTTTCAGCGCACCGAACAACGGCCGGGAGGCGAGATCATGAAAGGCGTTGCGCATTCGCTCACGCCCGAGAATATGGAAAACGTCGCTGCCTATCTTCAGGCGCTGCCGCTGAAATAAAAAATCCATCGGACTAGCGTTCCGACCTGCCTCGACTTCATTTGCGAAGCGCAAGAAGCGGTCCGCAGCCATGTTGGCCTGCGTCCTTGCCCGACCGCCTGGGAAGCGTCAGCTGACAGTGATGACGCCGGCCATATTTTCGTGACCTGAGCCGCAGAATATGTCGCAATGAAATGGAAATTCACCCGCCTTGTCCGGAGTGAAGCGAACCCGCGACACCGCTCCCGGCAGGATGTCGGAACGCACCCCGAAATCCGGCGCATTGAAGCCCATCACGACATCGAGGGTGGTTAGTTCCAGCACCACCGGTACGCCTCTTTCCAGATGAATCTCCGCAGGCGTGAAATCGAATTTCTTCGCGACCACCTTGATGATGCGTTCCTGCGGCTGGCCATCGGCCGGCGCCGCAAATATGCCCAGGCCACCCGCTGCCACGCCGATCAACAGCAGGCGCCGCTTATAGTCGATGTTCATGATGCGCTCGCCTGTACCGGCAGTTCCAGCACCGCGTACTCTGCATTCCCGGGCCTGGTCTCTACTTCGCGAAAACCCAGGCCACGATAGGGATGGGCATTGTCCCAAGGCAGCGGCGTGCGCTTCGGCTGCGATCCAGGCGCAGGCAGCGGATAGATCAGCGACTTCGCCGAGTGATGGGCGATATGTCCGGTCATGTGGTGATTTTCCTGGTGAATGTGGCCGTAGAACACCGTGACGTTGGCATGCGGCATCAGCAAGTCCACGGCCTTGGCGCCGTCGCGGGTTGCCCAATCCCACTGTGGATACAGATCGAATAGAGGGCGATGCGCAAAGACGACAATCCGCGCGTCCTCCGGCTGTTTCTGCAGATCCGCGCCGAGCCAGGCGAGCTGCTCTTCGCCAATATTGCCGGCAGGGTCGGACACATTGTCGAGTGCAATGAAATGCACCCCTTTGTGGTCGAACGTGTAATGCGTTTGTCCGAAAAATTCCTGATAGGCCTGCCCATGGTCGAGCGAGGCATCATGTTCGCCCGGGATGAAGTGAATGGTCTTTACCTTGAGGTTGGCCACAATATCCTTGAATTCGGCCAACCGCTTGCGGCGTTCTTGCGGATCGTCGGTGGTATGCGTGAGATCGCCGGTGAACATGATGAAATCCGGAGCCTGATCGAGACCGTTCACAGCCGCAACGGCTTTTTTCAACGTGCCGCGTGCGTCCGGATTGGGCGGCCCTTCGAAGCCCCAATGGGAATCCGATAATTGGACGAAAAAGAAATCTTCGTAGCCCGCCCCTGCCTTCGCGGCTGCGGTCGCCCATCCGCTCAAGCCGGAAACGAAAATCGCCCCGCCAACTCCCGCCAGCCTGAGAAAACTGCGCCTGTTGATGGTGGTATTCATGAGCACCTCCAGAGTAAGATCGGTCACCTGATCGACACCTACCCATACCGCCACCCTCTCTGATTTATTCCCGGCCCAAGCGCTTATTCGGGAATAAAATTTCCGTGTAGGAGGTCTTGTAGTGGTAACCCGCGAGATGCGCGAATGATCGATTCGAAAAACAGGACGCGCTTTGAAGCCATCGTGCTGCCGCACTTGAATTCGGCATTCAACCTTGCTTGCTGGCTGACGCGCAGTCCGCAGGATGCGGAAGACGTGGTGCAGGAAGCGTGCTTGCGCGCGTTCAAGTTCTTCGACAGTTTTCATGGCGAGGATGCCCGCACCTGGCTGCTGACGATTGTGCGCAATACCTTCTATACCTGGTGCCAGGACAACCGCGGGCAAAAACAGAACACGGTGTTCGACGAGGCGCTGCATAGTTTTGAAACCATTGATGCCGCCAGCGGCATGCCGCATGCCGACAACAATCCGGAAATTTTGCTGCTGCGCAAAGACAACCGGCGCCAACTGCAGCAGGCGCTGGAATCCTTGCCGCTGGAATTCCGCGAGGTGCTGGTCATGCGCGAACTGGAAGCGCTCTCCTATAAGCAAATCGCCGGCATTGCAGGCATTCCGATCGGCACCGTCATGTCGCGCCTGGGGCGTGGCCGAAAACTGCTGGCGAAGCTGTTGGCGCCGGCGCAGCAGGAGCAATGATGGACCATCGACAAATACTGGAGTTGCTGCCCGCCTATGTGGATCAGGAACTGGGCATATCGGAGACCGTTGCCGTGGAACGCCATCTTGGCGATTGCGCCGAGTGTCAGCAGGCCTATGCCGAGCAAAGCGTTCTGAGTGCGCGGCTAAAAAAGGAGGCGAGCTACTTCCTTCCGCCTGCCGGCCTGGCCGGCCGGATACAGGCCGCGTTGCCACGCGCCGACTCCGGCGCCGCGCGCCCGAAATGGCAGGGATTCAAGTGGTTCAGTGCCGCGGCCGCAGTGGCGCTGCTGCTGGCAGTGGTCTGGAACATCGGCTTGTATTCCAGTCAGCCGTCGGCCCGGGAGCGGCTGGTCGAAGAAGTGGTTGCCAGCCACGTGCGCTCGCTCCAGGTCGATCACCTGGCCGATGTGGCGTCCAGCGACCGGCATACGGTCAAGCCATGGTTCAACGGCAAGCTCGACTTTTCGCCGCCGGTGGTCGATTTGGCGCCACAGGGCTTTGCGCTAGAGGGCGGCCGGCTCGACTATCTGGATGGCCGCCCGGTGGCGGCCCTCATCTATCGGCATGATCGGCATCCGATCAATCTCTATGCGTGGCCCAGCGCCGATAAGGATGCCGCGATACAACTCCAGACCAGCCAGGGCTACCATCTGGCGCACTGGGCCGGGAATGGCATGAGCTACTGGGCGATATCCGATCTGGCGGCCAATGAACTGGACCAGTTTGCAGCGGCGCTGCGCGCGGCCGCTCCTCAGTGACCGATCATCCACCAGGCGGCGAGCGAACTGGCCAGCGCCAGCAGCGCCGACAGCAGCATCACCCAACGAAATCCAGCCACGAAGGAATCCGCGACCTCGGCCCGGATGAGGGCCCTGTCCGGCTCGTTCACCGTTTGTGGAATGTCGATCGCCGCCAGCTTGTCCTGCTGCGCAACAACCTGCCGGGCCAGCGCCGGAGCGATTCTTGCCTCGCCGAGTGCCTGCGCCAATGCCTGCTGGAAGGCAAGGCTCATGACAATCCCGAATACCGCGATCGCCAGCAATGCGGCGACGCGCGACACCGCATTGTTGACGCCGGAGGCGATGCCGGCCTGGCTGCCGTCCAGCGCGTTCATCACCGTCGTGGTCAGGGGCGCGACGCTCACCACCATGCCGAATCCGAGCACCAGCATCGGCGGAAAAAACGTCGACCAGTAACTGCCGCCAACACCGGGCAGCGCCAACAAGCCAAAGCCCAGGGCCGCGATCGCCGGCCCGATCACCAGCGGCCGCTTGGCGCCATAGCGGTCGACCAGGCCGCCTGCCCAGCGCGACAACAGGAACATGAGCAGGATGAAAGGCAGCAAGGCCGCGCCCGCCGCCAGCGCCGAATAGCCCTGCACCTGGATCAGGTTGAGCGGAACGAAATACAGGCTGCCGCCCAGCGCCGCGTACAGCAGCAGCGTCAACAGATTGGCACCGCTGAAATCGCGCGAACGAAACAGCGTCAACGGCAGCAGCGGCGCCGGATGCCGCCGCTCCAGCCACACGAATCCGGCCAGGGCCACGGCGGCCAGCAGCAGCGCGCCGATCACTCGCGGGTCCAGCCAGCCGGCCGCGGGCGAGGCGATCAAGCCGTACACCAACGCCCCCAAGCCAAGACTGGCGGTCGCCGCCCCCGGCCAATCCAGCCGGACGGCGGTCCGCACGCCGCGGCTTTCCGGGATGAAACGATAGGCGAGCGGCAGTACCGCGACGGCGAACGGAACGTTGATCAGGAAGGCGTAGCGCCACGACCAATGTTCGATCAGGAAGCCGCCGATGACCGGCCCCAGCGCCGCGGTAATCGCGGTCCAGCCGGACCAGGTGCCGATCGCCCTGCCCCGGATCTCCTCCGGGAAAGAGGCGCTGATCAGCGCCAGGCTGCCCGGCACCAGCAAGGCGCCGCCGATACCCTGTACCGCCCTGGCCCAGATCAATTGCTCGATGCTGCCGACCAGGCTGCACCAGGCCGAAGCGGCCGCGAACAGGGCCACGCCGAGCGCGAATACGCGGCGCCGGCCAAAGCGGTCGCCGGCGCTGCCCCCGGCCAGCAATAGTGCCGCCAGGAACAGGGCATACGATTCGATCACCCATTGCACCTGCGCCGCGGTCGCGCTGAACTCGCGCTGCAATGCCGGCAGCGCCACATTGACCACGGTGCCGTCGATGAAGACCATGCTCGACGCCAGTATCGTCGCCGCCAGAATCCAGGGACGGGCCGCGACGCTGCATGGCGCATCGGCCGAGACGCCCTGAATGGCGCCCTCGTCGCAAGCCGATGCTGTGGCAAGACTCATTTGATCCCTCCGCTTGGCAATGGCTGCCAGGTTCGGTAGCCTGATGCCGTCAGACAGCTCGAATCCCGTTTCATTCCTGCCCAGGCAACTCTGCATGGACCGGGCAAGCGCGAGCACTGCTGCCTGCGCGACTTTCCTTCCAGCCCATGCGCGAAAGGCAGGCTCCATGGAGATCGACTATTTCGACCTTGCCGCTCTATTCGCACTGGGCGTTTTAGGGATGCTGCTGTTCCTCGTGCTGTTCGAGCCAGGCCTTGCCTACAAAATCGACTTCGAGTTACCGGCGCCGGATTCAGAGAATTTTTCACCCTTGCTGGCAGCGGTGATTGACGAGCCGGCGCTCGAAATTCTCGACTGCGAGGTATTAAGGAATGGCGCGGTCTTCTATCCCGCCGAGCTGGCGGCGATCGCGAGCGCAAAAACCTCGATCCACCTGGAAGCCTTCATCTTTCATGCAACGCCGATCGGCGAGCGCTTTGTCAGTGCGCTGGCCGAGCGCGCACGGGCCGGCATCAAGGTGCGCGTCATCGTCGACGCCGTCGGCAGCATGCTGACGCCAAACCGCTTCTTCGATCGCTTGCGCGCGGCTGGCGGCGATGTGGCGTGGTATCAGCCACTGCGCTGGTACACGCTGAAGCGCTTCAACAATCGCACCCACCGCGAGTTGCTGATCATCGATGGCAGGACCGCATTCATTGGCGGCGCCGGCATCGGCACCGCATGGGATCCGGGCGAGAAAGGCCGGCCGCCCTGGCGCGACACGGTGGTGCGCGTCGCAGGCCCGACCGCGGCGGCGGTGCAAACGGTTTTCGTGGAAAACTGGCTGGAGAGCAGCGGCGAAGTGTTGGCCGACGAGACGGTCTTTCCGATTGGAAATCGGTTTGAGCAACCGACGGTGGCGGGGGAGCGGCTGAGCCTGGTCGCCGGCAGCAGCCCGACAGGCGGGCGTGGCACGCGCGCGCGCGTCCTGTTCCAGTTGCTGATCGCAGCGGCACGGACCGACATCCGCATCAATTCGCCTTACTTTTTGCCGGATCGGGCCATGCGGCGCGAACTGCTGAAGGCCGCCGCGCGCGGCGTCAAGATCACCGTCGTCGTCCCGGGAAAACACAACAATCATGTCATGGCACGCTATGCCAGCCGGCGCCTGTACGGCGAGCTGCTCTCCGGCGGCATCGCCATTTACGAATACCAGCCGGGAATGATTCACGCCAAGATTCTGATCGTCGATCACCTGTGGTCGGTGGTCGGCTCCACCAATTTCGACAACCGTTCGTTCGGGCTGAACGATGAAGTCAATCTGGCGAGCAGGGACCGCAATGTTAGCGCTCGACTGGCAGCGGATTGTGAACGGGATCTGCAGGTTGGCCGCCTGGGCGGACTCGGGGAAGGGGCGCGAGGGGCGATGACCGAGCGGATGCTGGCAACCATTGGCAGG
>DATJCV010000253.1:0-11768 GCA_035497775.1 Burkholderiaceae bacterium
GAAAATGGCTCGGTATTCGCGTATGTGACGCAACAGCGACGCCAGCGCGACATGACCAACACCACCAACGCAACCGGTTCGGCTGCCTGGAGCAACAACCTGACCGATGACAACTCGGCGCTGGTGCTGGGCTTCAACCAAACCGGCTTGATGGCCGGAAGGTTCGACCTTGCTGGAGACTTGACCTATTCGTTAGGCAAAGCCACCTTCAGCACCTTGAACCCGACGGTCGCGACTTGCGCCACTGCCGGCACGTGCGGCTCCCTGCCCGACATCCGCAGCGAAATGTATCAGTTCAAGCTGACCGGCGGGTATCGGATCGACAAGAACTCGCGGCTGTCGCTGCAATACCTGTATCAGCGCCTGAGGAGCAACGACTATTACTACAACGGCCTGCAAGCAGGCTTCACGCCGACCTCGCTGATGCCAACCAACCAGCAGGCCGACAACTATAACGTCAATGCGGTGGCGGTCACCTATATTTACAGTTTTTAAGCGCTAACGGCAGCACCACGAGCATGAAGATGCGAAGCCGGCAACGGCTTCGCTCTTTTTTATCGGATTCGGGAGAAGCAAACAGTGGAAAACGACAAGCCAGGCATGCTCACGCGCTGCTGGAGAGCACTGAACAAGCCCAGTGCCAAATATTCGGTTTTGGCGATTAGCGCAATGGCCTTTTTTGCGGGGATTCTTTTCTGGGGCGGCTTCAATACCGCGATGGAAGCGACCAATACGCTGGAGTTTTGTGTTTCCTGCCACGAGATGCGGGACACCGTCTACCAGGAATACAAGGAGACCATTCACTACAGCAATCGCACCGGCGTGCGGGCCGTTTGTTCGGACTGCCACGTACCGAAGAGCTTCGGCAAAAAAATGGTGCGTAAAATCCAGGCCAGCAATGAGATATGGGGCAAGATTACCGGTACTATTGATACCAAGGAAAAATTCGAAGCCAAGCGCATGGAATTGGCGACCCACGAATGGGATCGCATGAAAGCGGGCGGTTCAATCGAGTGCCGCAATTGCCATAACTTCGACGCCATGAGTTCCGAATTGCAAAAGCAGACCCCGTACAAGAAACACATGAAGGCCAAGCAGGATGGCCAGACCTGTATCGACTGCCACAAGGGTATTGCCCACCATCTGCCGAAGGAATATGTAGATCCCGATGAGGAGTAACTGCGTTATTAGCGCATTTCGGTGCGCGAGTCGCCGGGGCGCCCGGTCTGCATGCTGAGCGCGCACGGCTTGACCTGTGTGCGCGGCGAACGCCGCTTGTTCTCCGGCCTCGATCTTGCGATCGAGGCCGGAGAATGGTTGCATGTGCGCGGCGAGAATGGCGCGGGGAAAACCAGCCTGCTGAGGATGCTGGCCGGCCTGGTGGCGCCGGCGGCGGGGGAAGTTTTCTGGGACGGGCAACCGATCCGCAAAGTGGCCGCCGAATATCGGCGCAATCTTCTGTTCCTGGGTCATCAGACTGCGCTCAAGGACGATTTGACGGCATTGGAAAACCTCCAGTTCGCCGCCGCGCTGGATGATGGAGCGTTGGTCGAACAAGAGGCGATCGCCTCGCTGCGTCTGTTTGGGCTGCATGGCGGCGAAGCATTGCCGGTGCGTTTCCTGTCGGCTGGCCAGAAACGCCGCGTGCTGCTGGCCCGGCTGGTATCGCGCCCGGCCAGGGTGTGGGTGCTGGATGAACCGTTTACCGCGCTCGACGTGAAGGCGGTCGGGGTTCTGGCCGGACTGATCGGCCGGCACCTGGCTGCGGGCGGCATGGCGGTACTGACCAGCCACCAGGAAACACCGATTGCCGACGGCAAGGTGTTGCAATTATGAGACCGCTGTTCTTCATCATGCGCCGCGACCTGCTGTTAGCGATGCGCCGCAAAAACGAGGTGCTGACCGCACTCTCCTTCTTCATCATCGTGAGCGCACTGTTCCCCTTGGGTATCGGCCCGGAACCGGCGCTGCTGCGAAAAATTGCTGCGGGGGTGTTATGGGTGGCGGCGCTGTTGGCCACGATGCTCGGCCTGCAACGGATGTTCGAGCCGGACCGCGCGGATGGCACCCTGGAGCAGATGGCCTTGTCGCCGGCACCGCTGGTGCTACTGGTTGTCGGGAAAATCGCCGCGCACTGGCTGGTTTGCGGCTTGCCGCTGATTTTGCTGGCGCCGCTGCTGGGCCTGCAGTTCGATCTCGGCGCCGGCGCGACCGGAGTATTGATGCTGTCGCTGCTGCTGGGTACCCCGCTGCTGTCGCTGATCGGATCGATCGGCGCCGCACTGACGCTGGGCCTGCGCGGCGGCGGCGTGCTGCTCAGCCTGCTGGTGCTGCCGCTGTACGTGCCGGCGCTGATTTTCGGAGCCGGCGCGGTCGAAGCGCACCGTTCCGGCCTCGGCGCCGGCGGCCATCTGTCGCTGCTGGCGGCGCTGTTGGCGCTGGCGGTTTTTTTCGCGCCGTGGGCCACTACGGCGGCCTTGAGGATTGGATTGGAATGAGCAATCAACTTGGCAACTGGCTCAGATTCGCCAGCCCTGCCAGTTTTTACCCGGTTGCGGGGAAAATGATTCCGTGGTTTTGGGCGCTGTGCGCCCTATTCGGCATCGCCGGTCTATGGCTCAGCTTTTTCGTCGCGCCGACCGATGCCACCCAGGGCGAGGGCTACCGCATCATCTTCGTCCATGTGCCGGCGTCCTGGATGTCGATGTTCATTTATCTGGTGATGGCCGGCTGGGCGGCGCTCGGATTGGCGCTCAACGCGCGCCTATCGGGCATGATGGCCCAGGCGTTGGCGCCCACCGGCGCACTGATGACGTTCCTGTCGTTATGGACCGGCGCCTTGTGGGGCAAGCCGATGTGGGGCACCTGGTGGGTCTGGGATGCGCGCCTGACTTCCGAGCTGATCCTGTTGTTCCTGTACCTGGGCTTCATCGCGCTGCAGGCGGCGATCGACGACCCGCGCCGCGCCGACAAGGCGGGCGCAGTGCTGGCGCTGGTGGGCGTGGTCAACGTGCCGATCATCTATTTTTCGGTGAAGTGGTGGAACACGCTGCATCAGGGCGCTTCGGTGTCGATCAACAAGGCGCCGGCGATGGCGCACACGATGCTGCTGGGGATGCTATTGATGGCGTTGTGCTTTTGGATGTATACCATCGCGGTGGCGCTGAAGCGTCTGCGTGCCCTCATCCTAGAGCGCGAAACGCATGCTGGATGGGTTACGCGCTTATCCGAGGTGCAATCGTGAACTGGAATTCGGCAAGTGAATTTTTCGCCATGGGCGGTTATGCGCTGTACGTCTGGGGTAGTTTCGGTGCCTGCGCGCTGGCGTTGGCGCTGGAACCCCTGTTGGTGGGCAAGCGCCATCATTTGATTCTGCGCAGCCTGCGCCGTAAGGTCCAGGCCGAACAACTGGATAAGGCCAGCTAAGTGAAAACCTGGAAGAAACGGGCCGCGATCATCGGCGGCGGATTGGCAACGCTTGGGATTGCGTCGGCCCTGGTATTGAATGCGCTCAACAGCAACATCGCGCTATATGTGACGCCGAGCGAGGTCGCCGCCGGCAAGGCGCCCAAAGGGCAGGCATTCCGCATCGGCGGCATGGTCAAGGATGGCTCGCTCGGGCGCTCCGACCTGACGGTGAATTTCGTCATCACCGACGGGGCCAAGGACATCCCGGTGGCGTACGTTGGCATCCTTCCCGATCTGTTCAAGGAGGGCAAGGGCGCCGTGGTCCAGGGCCGGCTTGAAGCGGACGGCAGCTTCCAGGCTAGCGAAGTGCTGGCCAAGCACGACGAAAACTACATGCCGCCGCAGGCGCAGTACGCGCTGGAGCAGGCACAAAAAGAGGAAGGCAGCGCCAAACCATGATTCCAGAACTCGGACATTTCGCTCTTATCCTGGCGCTGTGCGTCGCGCTGGTGCAGGGTGTGCTGCCGCTGCTTGGCGCCCACAGCGGCCGGCGCGAATGGATCTGGCTGGCGCGCCCGGCCGCGCTGGCATCGTTCCTGCTGACGGCAGGCGCCTTCGCCGCACTGACCTGGAGCTTCTATAGCAGCGATTTCTCGGTGCTGGCGGTGGCCCAGTATTCGAACCTGCAGTTGCCGACCGTCTACCGGCTCGGCGCCGTCTGGGGCGGCCATGAAGGCTCGCTGCTGCTATGGGTGTTCATGCTGTCGGGCTGGACCCTGGCCGTGGCCCGCTTCTCGCGCGCGCTCGACGAGGCGACGCTGGCGCGCGTGCTCGGCGTACTGGGACTGATTACCTCCGGCCTGTTGCTATTCGTGCTGCTGACCTCCAACCCGTTCGAGCGGCTGTTACCGGCTGCCGCGAACGGCCGCGACCTCAATCCGCTGCTGCAGGATCCAGGCCTGGTGCTGCATCCGCCAATGCTTTACATGGGTTATGTCGGCTTTTCGGTCGCCTTCGCTTTCGCCATCGCCGCCCTGCTTGCCGGCCGTCTGGATGCGGCCTGGGCTCGCTGGTCGCGGCCGTGGACCACTATCGCATGGGTTTTCCTGACGCTGGGCATCGCGCTGGGCTCATGGTGGGCCTATTACGAACTCGGCTGGGGTGGCTGGTGGTTCTGGGACCCGGTCGAGAACGCCTCCTTCATGCCGTGGCTGGTCGGCACCGCGCTGCTGCATTCGCTGGCCGTGGCGGAGAAGCGCGGCAGCTTCAAGAACTGGACCGTGCTGCTGGCCATCGGCGCCTTCTCGCTCTCTCTATTAGGCACCTTCCTGGTGCGTTCCGGCGTGCTGACTTCGGTGCATGCCTTTGCCACCGATCCGCGGCGCGGGATTTTCATCCTGGTGTTGTTGGTGCTGGTGGTCGGTTCCTCGCTCACGCTGTTCGCGTGGCGTGCTTCGAAGGTGGGGCCGGGTGGCGCGTTCGGCTTGATTTCACGCGAAACCGCACTGCTGGTCGGCAACGTGCTGCTGATCGTCGCGTGCGGCACGGTCTTGCTCGGCACGCTCTATCCGCTGCTGATGGACGCGCTGAATCTCGGCAAGATCTCGGTCGGCCCCCCCTACTTCAATGCGGTGTTCGTACCGGTCATGGTGCCGGCGCTGTTGCTGATCGGCGCCGCCCCGCTGTTACGCTGGAAACGCGCCGAAATCCGGGAGATGGCCGGCCGCTTGTGGCTGCCGGCGCTGGCGGCGGTGCTGGCCGCCGCTGCGATTCCGTGGCTGATGGGTGGCTGGACGCCGCTGACCGGCCTGGGGACGCTGCTCGCGGTCTGGATCGGCGCTTCCGGCGTATCGCAGATCATCCGCCGGGTGAAAAAAGGCAATCCGCCGCCATCCTTCTGGAGCATGCAGCTCGGCCACCTGGGCATCGCCGTATTCGTGTTCGGCGTCACGATGGTGGGCGGTTATCAGGAAGAGAAGGATGTGCGGATGGAACCGGGCGATACCGCCACTGCGGGCGGCTATCAGTTCAAGTTGATCGGCGTGCAACAGGTCGAGGGGCCGAACTACGACGCCATGCGCGGCGAGTTCGAGATCAGCCATAACGGCCGCTTCGTGCAGAAGCTCTATCCCGAAAAGCGCAACTATTTCTCGTCGGCGATGCCGATGACCGAAGCCGCGATCGGCACCGGCTTTACGCGTGACCTTTATGTCGCGCTAGGGGAGCCGCTGGAAGGCCGGGCCTGGGCTGCGCGCGTTTATTTCAAGCCTTTCGTCGACTGGATCTGGGGCGGTTGCCTGCTGATGGCGCTGGGCGGCCTGATTGCCGTCACCGACCGCCGCTACCGGGCCCGGGCCCGATCAGCGGTCGGCGCTGACGCTGGCGCCGTATTACAGGGGACGCCATCATGAAGGCGCGGTTCCTGATCCCGCTGGCCCTGTTCGGCGTGCTGGTGGTTTTCCTCGCGGTCGGCCTGAATCGCGATCCGCGCGAGATACCCTCGCCGCTGGTCAACCAGCCGGCCCCGGCTTTTCAGTTGCCGCAACTGGAACAACCGGAGCTGAAATTCTCGCCGGCCGACCTCAAGGGCAAGGTCTGGGTGTTGAATGTCTGGGCCTCGTGGTGCGGCGGCTGCCGCCAGGAGCACCCGCTGCTGGTGCGGTTTGCCGATGCCAAACTGGCGCCGCTGGTCGGTCTCGACTACAAGGATGCGCGTGTGGACGCGCTGAGCTTTCTGGCGCAGCAAGGCAATCCTTACGGCTTGTCGGCCTTCGACGCCGAGGGCCGGGTCGGCATCGACTACGGGGTGTATGGGGTGCCGGAGACTTACGTCATCGACAGGAACGGCGTGATCCGCCACAAACACATTGGGCCGGTCACTTCCGAGATTCTCGAAAAAAAGATCGTCCCGCTTATCCATGAGTTGAATAAATCATGAAACGCCTGTGCGCATTATTCCTGTTGCTGATCGTCTGGCACGCCTCGTTTGCCAGGGAAGCCGCGCCACTGGCCGAAGACCCCGTGCTCGAACAGCGCCTGATCGCCATTTCCGACGAAATGCGCTGCCTGGTCTGCCAGAATGAGTCGCTGTCCGGATCGCGCTCCGACCTGGCGCAAGACTTGCGCCGTGAAATACGCGAGATGATCCAGCAGGGCAAGAGCGACGACGAAATCAAGAACTACATGGTTAGCCGCTACGGCGATTTTGTGCTTTACCGGCCGCCGGTAAAACCGGTTACCTGGCTGCTGTGGATCGGCCCGTTTGCGCTGATGTTCCTGGGTGTCGGCGCGCTGATTGCCTATCTGCGCCGGCGCGAGCGCGGATTCAGCAAGGTTTCAATCACCGACGAGGAGCGCCGGCGGGTCCAGGCGCTGCTGCAAGAGGACGAAAAATGATCGGATTCCTGTTTGCCGCGGCTGCGGTCGTGGCGCTGGTGCTGGGATTGCTGTTGCGCCCCTTGTTCGGCGGGAAAAGCGCCGCCGCCCAGGCATCGCATCGGCAGTTGAATGCGGCGATCTATCGCGATCAGTTGGCCAAGCTCAAGCTCGACCGCGCTGAAAACATGATCGGCGAAGAAGATTATCTGCAGGCGCAGGCCGAGCTGCAGCTCCGTGTGCTGCAAGACACCGGCGAAGCCGAATCAGTGGCCACCCTGCGCGCGCCCAAAAGAACCATGCTGGGGATTGCTATCGCGTTACCGCTGGCCGCCGCCGGGTTCTATCTGCTGCTTGGCAATCCCGGCGCTATCGACCCGCCTGCCGCGGCGCACCCTGCTGCCGAGCAGGACTTCGAACGAATGGTGTCGGGCCTCGCCCAAAAACTGGAAAAAGATCCCGACAACCTGAAAGGCTGGGCCATGCTGGCGCGCTCTTACAAGGCTCTGGAGCGTCCACTCGAGGCTGAAAAAGCCTATGACCGCGCCGGCGCTTATCTCGACGGCGACGCGCAGCTGCTGGCCGAATATGCGGACCTCGCGGCGACCAATGCGGGTGGAAAATTTGCCGGCAAGCCGATGCAACTGATCGAAAAGGCGCTGAAGGTCGATCCGAACAATACGATGGCCCTATGGCTGGCCGGCACCGCCGCGTTCAAGCTCCAGGACTATGACCAGGCGATCGGGGTCTGGAGCAGGCTGCTGCAGCAATTGCCGCCGGATTCGGACGATGCACGCACGCTCCAGGGGGCGGTCAACGAGGCGCGCGCTAAGGGTGGCAAAGCCGCGCCGGCCGGCAGCGGCAAAACCGGCAAGAGCGGTGCGGCGGGCGCCCCCACCGGCAACGCCAGCGTCAGCGGCAAGGTCGAGCTGGATCCGGCACTCGCAGCCAAAGCGGCGCCCGGGGATGTCGTCATGATCATTGCGCGTGCGCCCGGCATGCGCATCCCGGTCGCGGTGATGCGGGCCCATGTTTCCAGCCTGCCGCTCGACTTCAAGCTGGACGATTCCTTGTCCATGACGCCGGAGGCGCGTATCTCGGCAGCCGGCACGGTCGAGGTCGAGGCGCGCATTTCCAAATCCGGCATGGCGCAGCCGGAAGCGGGCGACCTGCTCTCGCCAGTCCAGACGGCCAAGGTCGGCGCGCGCGATCTCCGGCTGCGCGTCGACAGGGTACGCCCCTGATGCAACGCTTTGGCTGGCCTGCGGCAACAGGGGCTGAATCGGTTAGCTGTTTTTTTTCGGCGTGCTGCGCAGCAGGAATTGCACGCTCTGGTCGGCCAGTTCCTCGATACTGACGCCGGCGCCGGCGCGGAACCATTGCGTGGTCCAGTTCAGGGTGCCGAACAGGAACAGCCGGTCGAGCTTGGTCGGCATCGCCCAGTCGCCGGAGCGGTGCAGGGCCTCGATGACTTCATCCCAGACTGCTTCATAGCGGTCGGTCAGGGCGACGATTTTCGCCCGCTCCGCCTGGTCCAGCGCGCGCGCTTCGTACAGCAGGACTGGAATGAAATCATGATTTGGCGCCAGCAGCGTCTTCAGGTGCGCCAGCACCAATTCGCGCAGCGCAGCGCGCGGCGGCAGCGCCTGCGCGGCGATCGCTTCGATCTCCTGCAGCGAGCGGGTCATGCCCTGCTCCATGATCGCCAGCAGGATTTCCTGCTTGCTCTTGAAGTGATAAAACCAGCTGCCCGCCTGCATCCCGACCGCCGCCGCAATATCGCGCACGGTGGTCTTGTCATATCCCTTTTCGCGGAACAGCCTGGCCGACTCCGCAATCAGTTCGTTGCGCCGGCTTTCGTCTTCCGGCCTGGCCGGCGCGGGCCGCGGGCGCGCGGCAGGCGCCTGTTTTCGGAAAATCCTGGCGCTGTTTGCCGATGTTGCAGCGGGCTTGGAAGGTTTGGTTTTTTGCATCGTAGTGTGGCTATCGGGCTGGGGACTGCCGGTGCCGGATGGCATGGCTCGCCATTATAGGGAATCTGCTGCGCGCCACGACTTGAACAGGCGGCGGCGATTGGCGAGAGACAGTCCTGCCGATTCGTGCTTCTGGCTCACACTCATCCCGGGCGGCCGTTGCTCGCCCTTGAGGCCATACCTGGAGTATGTTTTAAAGACGACTATAAATAGCTCGTAATTGGCATGCTTGTTGGTGAGTATATGCCGCACTAGATCTTCGCTCCAAGGATGGCCGACGTCTCGCACCTGGTCAGACCGCGTGCGCCGGCAAATTCATCAGCGCGCGCGCCTCGTGCACGCTGGCGACTTCCCTTCCGGCCGCGCGCGCGCAACCAGCGATGGCTTCGACCAATTGCGCGTTCGAGGTAGCCTTGCTGCCGTCGGGCAGATAGAACGTGTCTTCCAGGCCGGTGCGCAAGTGGCCGCCGAGTTCGGCGGTACGTTGGTGCAGCGGCCAGACATTGCTGCGGCCGATCGCGGTCACTTGCCAGTCGCTGCCGCTGGGAATCAGATCGAGCAGGATCGGCAGCAGCGCCGGGTCGGCAGGCATGCCGGACTCCACGCCCATCACGAAGTTGTAGTGCGGCGCGCCTGAGTAGAGGCCGGTTTTGACGAACATCTCGATGCAGCGCACGATGCCGACGTCGAAGCATTCGAATTCCGGCACGGTCGCGGTTTCCCGCATGGCGGCCAGGAAGGCTTCGATCTTGCCGACCGGGTTGTCGAACAGCATCGGCGGCCAGGCCCATTTCCCCGCTGCCGTCGCTTTCAGGTAATTCAGCGAACCGGCATTGCAGGCAGCCACTTCCGGACGGATCGCCCGCATGCAGGCCAGCGGGCCGCTGATGTCGGCGCCGACCACCCCGGTCGACTGGTTGAAGATCACGCCCGGACAGGCGGCGCGGATCGCCTCGGCAATCTCGCTGGCGACCCGCGGCTCCCACGACGGCATGCGGCCCATGCCCGGCTCCTGGCTGCGGAAATGCACATGCATCACGCTCGCTCCCGCATCGAAGGCGGCCTTGGCTTCACGCGCCATTTCTTCCGGCGTCACCGGCACCGGATGCTGGTTGGGGTCGGTCAAGACGCCGGTCAAGGCGCAGGTGATGATGGCTTTCTGGTTCATGGGCAATCCTTGAAAAGGCCGGTCGGGCGCGTGCGGACTCTACTGACGATGGATAGCGCGGCGGGCGCTTCATGGTCACGATAAAAATCTTAGGCCCTGTATCAAATTAAAGCAAGCGATTGATTTCTTATGTTACATTATGCCCGTCCGTTTCCGCTTGCGGAACCGATGGACAGACAAGCGGATGACGACGACTTAATCGGCTGGAGGCTGCATGAGCAATGACTTGCTGGTGGAAATGCGCGATCGGGTGATGTGGCTGACCATCAATCGCGCCGAGCGCCGCAACGCGATCAACGGCAACGTCCTGCTTGGGATCAGGCAAGCGCTGGAAGGCGCCAATCAGGATAAAAGCCTGCGCGCGGTGGTGCTGACCGGCGCCGGCGAGCGCGCCTTCTGCTCCGGCGCCGATCTGCAGGAACCGTCGTTCCAGTTCGATTATTCCGAACCCTATCAATGGTTTGCCGATCTGCTGCGCGCCGCGCGCCGCTCCACCGTGCCGCTGATTGCGCGCGTGAATGGCGCCTGCATGGCCGGCGGCATGGGCCTGTTGGCGATGTGCGACCTGGCGGTGGCGGCCCGCAGCGCCACCTTCGGCCTGCCGGAAGTGAAGGTCGGCGTGTTTCCGGCGCAGGTGCTGGCCATGCTGCAGTACCAGTTGCCGCGCCGGGTGTTGACCGAGATGTGCATCACCGGCGAGCCGCTGGATGCACAGCAGGCGCTGGCCTGTAACCTGATCAACCATCTGGCCGACGACGACCTCGACGCCAAGCTGGATTGGCTGCTGGCGCGCCTGCAGGACAAATCGCCCAGTGCGATCCGGCGCGGCTTGTACACCTTGAAGCAGATTGAAGCGATGCCGTTCGAGGCGTCGATGGCGTTTACCGAAAGCCAGATCGGGCTGTTTGCGCTGACCGAGGATTGCCGGGAAGGCGTTGCCGCCTTCATCGAAAAACGCCAGCCGAACTGGAGCGGGTGCTGAGCGCACCGCCAGGCATACACTCATCGGGATAAGCATGTACACGACACTGCCGCCATCGAAACGCGATTGCAGCGACGAGCACGAGGCGTTTCGGCAAACCGTGCGCCGTTTCGTCGACAAGGAAATCCTGCCGCACATCGACGCCTGGGATGAAGCCGGGACCTTTCCGCGCGAACTGTACCGGCGCGCCGCTGAACTGGGCTTGCTCGGCCTGGGCTTCCCCGAACCATACGGCGGCACGCCGGGCGATTTGTTTCACGGCATGGTGATGGTGGAAGAAATGGCGCGCTGCGCCAGCGGCGGCCTGCTGGCCTCGCTGTTCAGCCACACGATCGGCGCGCCGCCGATCGTCGCCGGCGGCTCGGACGAATTGAAGGCGCGCGTGCTGCCACAAATCTTGTCCGGCGAAAAAATTTCGGCGCTGGCGGTGACCGAGCCGGCGGGCGGCTCCGACGTCGCCAACCTGACGTTGCGCGCCGAGCGGGACGGCGACCATTACGTCCTGAACGGCAGCAAGATCTTCATCACTTCCGGCATGCGCGCCGACACCATCACGGTCGCGGCCCGCACCGGCGGCCCCGGCGCGGCCGGCGTCTCGGCGCTGCTGGTCGAGGGCGACACGCCAGGGCTTTCGCGCACCGCGCTGAAAAAAATGGGCTGGTGGTGCTCGGATACCGCGCAACTGCATTTCGACGATTGCCGGGTGCCGGTGGCCAATCTGCTGGGCCAGGAAAACAGCGGCTTCCAGATTTTCATGCGGAACTTCAACAGGAGCGGCTGGCGCTGGCATTGCAGGCCTACGGTTTTGCCAAGGTATGCCTGGAAGAGGCCTCGGACTGGGCCAGCGCGCGCACCACGTTCG
>DATJCV010000254.1:0-14649 GCA_035497775.1 Burkholderiaceae bacterium
CATTCATCCTGGCGGGCAGTTCGCTCAGCCTGGAAGAATGCCTGTCCGAACCGGCCACGCATGGCACTGCCATGCGCTCAGGTCATCTGAATTTTCCCGCCGGCATGCCGCTGGCAAGCGCGCAACGGGAAATTATTCTGGCGACGCTGAAACACTTCGGCGGTGACAAGCGCCAAACCGCCAACACCCTCGGCATCAGTCTGAAGACGCTGTACAACCGGCTCAAGGAGTATTGACCGGCTTGGCGGCCAGCGTCACGCTGGCCAGCCGTTCAGTGATGCGAGCCCTTCTTCTGGTATTTGCTCTTGCCCGCCTGTTTCAGCGCTATGGCGACCGCTTGCTTGACCGCCTTTTTTTTGCTCTTCGGACGAGAACTACCTATCGTGCCGTCCTGTTTCCAGTCGTGCACGATTTTTTCAATCTTGTGGCTGACTTTATCGTCATCCTGCTTTTTTTCCCTGGTTGACGGCATCGGCTCACCTCCATCAAGAAAATATGCTGCTTGAATAAGCGTGCAGTTTTCGTGCCAGAAAATAAGCCGCTGCAAGTTAGGCTGCGCGCTGCTGACTGTGAGTCCATGCCTGCAACAGGACGGCGGCATCGGCGCTCGCCAGCGCTTTCGGATCGGACAGCATTTGCCGGAACGCGCGTGCACCCGGCATGCCGGCGGTCAAGCCCAGCATATGGCGTGTCATGCTGTTCAGTTTCGGGCCAGTTCCGGCCTGGCGCGCTCGTGCCAGCTGCGTTTCAATATACGGCTGCAGCGCCTGCAGCACCTCGGCCCGCGACTTCGGCATGCTGCTGTCGCCGTAATAGCGCTGGTCGAAGGCTGCCATCAGATACGGGTTGTGATACGCCTCGCGCCCCAGCATCACACCATCCACTTGCTGCAGGTGGGCGTCAATTTCGGCCAAGGTCTTGATGCCGCCGTTGATGATGATTTCCAATTGCGGAAAATCGCGCTTGAGCCGATAGACCCATTCGTAACGCAGCGGCGGAATCTCGCGATTTTCCTTGGGACTCAAGCCCTTCAGGATCGCATTGCGGGCGTGCACGATAAAGGTCCGGCAACCGGCATCGGCCAGAACGCCGATGAAATCGCGCACGAAATCATAGGAATCCCCCTGGTCAATGCCGATCCGGTGCTTGACGGTGACATCAATCCCAACCGCGTCGCGCATCGCCTTGACGCAATCGGCGACCAGTTGCGGCTCCATCATCAGGCAGGCGCCAAACGCGCCTTTCTGCACGCGTTCAGACGGACAGCCGCAATTCAGGTTGATCTCGTCATAACCCCATTGCTCTCCCAGCTTGGCGCTCTTGGCCAGCTCGGCCGGTTCGCTGCCGCCCAGTTGCAAGGCGACCGGATGTTCTTCCTGATTGAAATCCAGATGGCGCGGCAGGTCGCCATGCAACAAGGCGCCGGTGGTCACCATTTCGGTATACAACCAGGTATGGCGGGTGATCTGGCGATGGAAGACGCGGCAATGGCGGTCGGTCCAGTCCATCATCGGGGCCACGGCAAGGCGGCGTGCAGGGAGCATGGTGTATTTCAAGACGTGGAGCAACGGCAAAAAATTATCATTGTACCGGCATCGATCCGATCGCATCTCCTATCGGAAGTCAGCCAAACGGTCTACCATAGTTAAATATTTGGTCCATCATTCCACGAATAAAGAAGGAGGAGTCATGCCGAACCGCAGCAAGCTCAATACCGACCATTTCTGGATGCCGTTCACCGCCAATCGCCAATTCAAGCGTGCCCCGCGCATGCTGGTGGCCGCGTCCGGCATGCATTACACCAGCGACGACGGCCGCCAAATCCTGGACGGCACCTCCGGCCTGTGGTGCGTCAATGCCGGCCATGCGCATCCGAAGATCGTCGCCGCCATCCAGCAGCAGGCGGCGACCATGGATTTCGCGCCCACCTTCCAGATGGGCCATCCAAAGGCTTTCGAAGCCGCCAGCGCGCTGGTTTCGATCGCTCCGGAAGGATTGAACCGGGTATTTTTCTGCAATGACGGCTCGGAAGGCGTCGATTCGGCACTGAAGATCGCGCTGGCCTATCACAAGGTGCGCGGCGACGCCTTCAAGACGCGCCTGATCGGGCGCGAACGCGGCTATCACGGAGTGGGCTTCGGCGGCATCGCGGTCGGCGGCATCGCCGGCAACCGCAAGCACTTTGGCCCGGCGCTGCCCGACATCGATCATCTGCGCCATCCGCTGAACATCCAGAAAAACGCCTTCACACGCGGGCTGCCGGAGCATGGCGCGGAAATGGCCGACGAGTTCGAGCAACGCATTCTGGCATTGCATGACCCAGCCACGGTGGCAGCGCTGATCGTCGAGCCGGTGCAGGGTTCGACCGGCGTGATCCTGCCACCCAAAGGCTATCTGCAAAAGCTGCGCGCGATTTGCGACAAGTACGGCATCCTGCTGATTTTCGATGAAGTGATCACCGGTTTCGGCCGTCTCGGCACGCCGTTCGCCGCCGATTATTTCGGCGTGGTGCCGGACATGATCGTCTGCGCCAAGGGGCTGACCAACGCCGCGGTGCCGATGGGCGCGGTGCTGGTACGCCAGGATATCCACGATACCTTCATGGCGGCCGCACCGGAAAACGCGATCGAGTTCTATCACGGCTATACCTACAGCGCGCACCCGCTGGCAGCTGCCGCGGCGGTGGCAACCATCGACGTTCTGAAGAGCGAACACCTGTTTGACCGCGCAGCAGCGATGGCGCCGTATTTCGAGCAGGCCGCACACAGCCTGAAAGGCTTGCCGTACGTGAAGGACATCCGCAATCTGGGCCTGGTGTGCGGCATCGAACTGGAATCGATCCCAGGGCAGCCGACCGCACGCGCCTTCGACGTATTCCTCAAATGCTTCCACGACAAGGGCGTGCTGATCCGCACCACCGGCGACATCATCGCCTTGTCGCCGCCGCTGATCGTCGAAAAAAATCACATCGACCAGCTGTTTGGAGCGATTGCCGACATCCTGAAAACGCAAAGTGCGGTCGCTGCCAAGCAATCGGCTGTGGCCTGATTCCACCCTGCCTTCGTCGAATAAAAAACCGCCGAAACCGGCGGTTTTTTATTGGACGGCGCAAGCCCCAAGGCAACCGGATTCAGGCGGTCGAATTGCCGGCCAGCGCCCGGCTGCCGCCACGCATCGCTGCGACTTCATTGGCAACCAATGCGGTCAGCACGATTGCGCCACCCACCAAGGTTTCCCGCAACGGCGTTTCGCCGGCGCCGAGCCAGGCCCAGATCGGCCCCAGCAACACTTCGATCAACGCCAGCAGGGACAGCTCGGGCGCCGACAACGAGCGCGCCGCGATCACCATCAGCATGCAGGGAAAGCCGAGCTGGAAAACCCCCAGAGTCGCCAGGATGGCGAGATCGTGTGCCGAGGTCTGCAGCGGCCACGCCAGCGGCAGCATCAGCAGCGCGGAAAACACGCCGCCCAGGAACACCGCCGGAATCAGGTCGATCGCCTGGCCGGCTTTTTTCAGGGTGATGACGTTGATCGAGGCCGCCAGCGGCACGCCCAGCGCAATCGTCATGCCGGCCAGTTCGCGGGCGCCAACCTGCGCCAGGCTGCCGGCAAACATCCAGACCATGCCGGCCACCGCCACCAGGATCGCCAGCCAGGTACGCAGCGCAATTTCCTGCCGCAGGAAAATCCAGGCCAGGAAGGCCGTCAGCAAAGGCGAGACGCTCATCACGATCAAGGTATTGGCGACCGTGGTCATGGTCAGCGCGATCATGAAGCAGCAAAACATCACGCACCACATCAGCCCCGAGACCAGACCCGGCTTGCCCAGCCGGCGCAGCACCGCAGGCGCCTGACGGCGCTGCTGCCAGGCCATCGCCGCCGCCACGAACAGGGCGGCAAAAACACTGCGCCAGAAAGTGACTTCAAAGCCCTGCGCAGTCTCCAGGCGGCGCGTCAGCACACCGGCCATGCTCCACAAGGTGGCGGCGCATACCATCAGCAAGACGGCGCGCGCATGTTGTGTCAGTAGCGGCATGCGCTGCGAGCTCTCTGCAAGGCAGGCCATCCGGCCTCTGGAAACAGGTTTGAGGGAATCATATACTCCCATTAATACTAGTCAATTACCGCCATGAAACGGTAGTCTAAACCACATACTCATGAAATACCACTCTCCGTTAGCGGCACCATGCGCTTGCCTGCCGTGTCCACCTGGCGCAAACCGAGCACTAGCGCAGATGCGCATCCGAACCCATACAGCGGCCTCGTCCGGCAGATATGCCACCGCCGACGGAAGTCCCAACAAAACGGCCCGCCGATCCGGAACGCAGCCATGCAGCGTTCGGAAGCGGCGAGCCGGCCTTCTTCCTGGATGGCTGCATTCGGCAGCCATCTGCGATCAGCGCATTACGCCGCTTCGCGCGACGCTTTCTTGCGCTCGTGTTCCTTCAAATAACGTTTGCGCAGGCGAATGCTTTTCGGTGTGATCTCGACCAGTTCGTCGTCCTCGATGAACTCGACTGCGTATTCCAGCGACAGCTGCACCGGCGGCACCAGCCGCACCGCTTCGTCGGTGCCGGAAGCCCGCACGTTGGTCAACTGCTTGCCCTTGATCGGGTTGACTACCAAGTCGTTATCGCGCGAGTGGATGCCGATGATCATGCCTTCGTACACCGGATCGTTGTGCACCACAAACATGCGGCCGCGATCCTGCAGCTTCCAGATCGCATACGCTACCGCGGTGCCGTCATCCTGCGAGACCAGTACGCCGTTGCGGCGGCCGGCCATTTCGCCCTTGGAGACATCGACCGGCGCGTAATCGTCGAACACATGGCTCATCAGGCCGGTGCCGCGCGTCAGCGTCATGAACTCGCCCTGGAAGCCGATCAAGCCGCGGGCGGGAATCCGGTACTCCAGGCGCACGCGTCCCTTGCCGTCCGGCTCCATGTTCTGCAGATCGCCGCGGCGGCGGCCGAGTTCTTCCATCACGCCGCCCTGGTTGACTTCTTCGACGTCGACGGTCAGGTTTTCGTATGGCTCGTGACGCACGCCGTCCACCATTTTGAACACCACGCGCGGACGCGATACGGCCAGTTCAAAGCCTTCGCGGCGCATGTTTTCGATCAGGATGGTCAGATGCAATTCGCCGCGGCCCGACACTTCATAGGTCGAATCGTCGTTTTCAGCCTGCACCACGCGCAGCGCCATGTTCGATTTCAATTCGCGCTCCAGGCGATCGCGGATCTGGCGTGTGGTCACGAACTTGCCTTCGCGGCCGGCCAGCGGCGAATTGTTGACCATGAAGTTCATGGTCAGCGTCGGCTCGTCGATTTTCAGCATCGGCAAGGCGTTCGGCGCCTCAGGCGCGCAAATCGTGGTGCCGATGCCGATCTCTTCGATGCCGTTGATCAGCACGATGTCGCCAGCCAAGGCTTCGTCGACCAGCACCCGGTCCAGGCCGTGGAAGGTCAGCACCTGATTGATGCGGGCCTTGGTCGGCTTGTCGTCCGGACCGTTCATGTACACCACATCCTGCAGGGCGCGCACACGACCGGAGAGGATGCGGCCGACGCCGATCTTGCCGACGTAGGAAGAGTATTCCAGCGAGGTGATCTGCAGTTGCAGCGGGCCATTCGGGTCGTCCTGGCGCGCGGGAACGTGCTCCAGGATCGCTTCGAACAGCGGCTTCATGTTTCCGCCGCGCACATCCGGCGTCAAGCCGGCGTAACCGTTCAGGCCGGATGCATAGATGATCGGGAAATCCAGTTGCTCTTCGGTGGCGCCCAATTTATCGAACAGGTCGAAGGTCGCATTGATGGCCCAGTCCGGACGCGCGCCGGGACGGTCGATCTTGTTCAGCACCACGATCGGCTTCAAACCCAGTCCCAAGGCCTTGCGCGTGACGAAACGGGTCTGCGGCATCGGGCCTTCCTGCGCATCGACCAGCAGCAGCACGGAATCCACCATCGACAACACGCGCTCCACCTCGCCGCCGAAATCGGCGTGGCCCGGGGTGTCGACGATATTGATGTGGGTGCCTTCGTACTCCACCGCGCAATTCTTCGACAGAATCGTAATGCCGCGCTCCTTTTCGATGTCGCCCGAATCCATCACGCGGGAATCCACATGCTGGTTGTCGCGGAAAGTGCCGGACTGGCGCAGCAGCTGATCGACGAGAGTGGTCTTGCCGTGATCAACGTGAGCGATGATGGCAATGTTGCGAATGGCGCGTTTTGGGTTTGGCATGATGGACATCAAAAAATTCAGTTAGCCTGAGATTTTAACATGTTGCGCCGCAAAATATCGAAATCCTTTTCCCTCGCCCGCAGGCGCATATTTACGGAAAGAAAAACAAAATCAACCACTTGCGGCAGCCGCGAGACTGCTCTTTACGCATCCGGGCCAATGTCGGCGGCGGCTCCGCTTGCAGCACCAAGTTCGGTCGGCGCCGTGGCAATCAACCGTTCCGGCAACAGCACCCCATATTCGACCAAGGTCGCGCTGCCAAGGAAGACGCCGGATTCGGCGTATACGCGCATGCGCCCGGTGGCCGCGGGAATCGACAACCCTTCCTTGCCCAAGGCCAGACGCTGGCCATGCAGGAAGCGCACCGCCAGCGCGGCCGGCAGATGCAAGGCCGGAAACGTCCCGATCAGCGTATCGGCCGGCGCCAGCAGGCGAATCCGGTCAGATGCCGGCTGCGCTGCCAGTTGCTCCAGCGTGATGGCCTGCTTGACCGTCAGCGCACCGACCGCAGTACGGCGCAGCGCTTGCAAATGCGCGCCGCAACCAAGCGCGGTGCCGATGTCTTCGCCCAGCACCCGGATATAGGTACCCTTGCTGCAGGTGACGTGTAAGCGCAGCAACGGCGCCTGATAATCCAAAACATCGAGCCGATGGATCGTGACTGCCCGCGCCGCCCGTTCCAGCGTGATGCCGGCGCGCGCGTATTCATACAGCGGTTTGCCATCGCGCTTCAAGGCCGAATGCATCGGTGGAATCTGCTCGATTGGGCCGCGAAAGCGCGCCAGCACGACCTCGATATCGGCGGTGTTAACGCGTACCGGGCTGCTGGCCAGCACCTCGCCTTCGGTATCGCCAGTGGCGGTGCGCAAGCCGAGATGCACCACCGTCTCGTAGGTTTTATCGGCGTCCAGCAAGTCCTGTGCAAACTTGGTCGCTTCCCCAAAACACAAGGGCAGCAAGCCGGTGGCGAATGGATCCAGGGTGCCGGTATGGCCGGCTTTTTTGGCATTCAGCGCACGCTTGGCCTGCACCAGTGCATCGTTGCTGGAGCCGCCCGCGGCTTTATCCAGCAACAGGACGCCATCGATTGCAAGCCTGCTGTTCTTTCGGGAAATCTGCGCCATCATGAAGGAGCATCGCGGCGGCATACTGCCCGCCAGCACTGCTAGTCGGTCGAATCCTTGGCCCGGGTAGCGTTCGCCTCGGTGATCAGGCGCGACATCTCGATGCCGCGCACGGTCGAGGTATCGTGCACGAAGTGCAGCTCCGGCAGGGTGTGGATCGTCAGGCGCCGGCCCAGTTGCATGCGCAGGAAGCCGGCCGCCTTGCTCAAACCGTTGACGGTGCCCTGCACCGCTGCCGGTTCGTCCGCCAGCGTCGTGAAAAAAACCTTGGCATGCGCGTAATCCGGCGTCACCTGCACTTCGGTGATGGTGATCATGCCCACGCGCGGATCCTTCAGTTCGAAGGCGATGATTTCGGACAGGTCGCGCTGGATCTGGTCTGCTACCCGCAAGCCGCGCTGCGGAATGGATTTACTGTGTTTCGCCATGCTTGTCACCTTAAACAACGCAGCCCGGACGAGGGCGCCATGCGTGGCACCTCCTCATCCGGGCTGCAATAGCCGCCTGCTATAACAACCGTCTGCGACAGCCGACTTACAGCGTACGGGCGATTTCCTGAACTTCGAAAATCTCCAGCTGATCGCCTTCCTTGATATCGTTGAAATTTTTCAGCGACAGGCCGCACTCGAAGCCGGCCTTGACTTCCTTGGCATCATCCTTGAAGCGTTTCAGCGATTCCAGTTCGCCGGTCCACAGCACGACATTGTCGCGCAGCAGGCGCACCGACGAGCCGCGCCGCACCAGGCCGTCCAACACGTAGCAGCCGGCAATCGCGCCGACCTTGCTGACGTGGAACACCTGGCGAATTTCGACCAGGCCCAGGGTCTGCTCGCGCTTCTCGGGCGCCAGCATGCCGGAGAGCGCCGCCTTGATCTCATCCACCGCATCGTAAATGATGTTGTAGTAACGGATATCGATGCCATTGGCTTCGGCCAGCTTGCGCGCCGACGCATCGGCACGCGTATTGAAGCCGATGATGACCGCTTTCGACGCCACTGCCAGGTTGACGTCGGACTCGCTGACGCCGCCGACGCCGGCATGCACCACCTGCACCCGCACCTCCGCGGTGGACAGCTTTTGCAGCGATTGCACCAGCGCTTCCTGCGAACCCTGGACGTCGGTCTTGATGATCAGCGGCAGATTCTGGACTTCACCTTCGGCCATCTGCTCAAACATGTTTTCCAGCTTGGCCGCCTGCTGCTTGGCCAGCTTGACGTCGCGGAACTTGCCCTGACGGAAGAGACCAATCTCACGAGCCTTGCGCTCATCGGCCATCACCATCACATCTTCACCCGCCACCGGCACTTCAGTCAGGCCCTGGATCTCGACCGGAATCGATGGGCCGGCTTCGGCAACACTCTTGCCATTCTCGTCGAGCATGGCCCGCACCCGCCCGTAGGACGAACCGGCCAGCACCACGTCGCCACGCTTCAACGTCCCGGACTGCACCAGGATCGTTGCCACCGGACCGCGCCCCTTGTCCAGCCTGGCTTCGATCACCAGCCCCTTGGCGGATGCGTCCACCGGCGCCTTCAGTTCCAGCACTTCGGCTTGCAGCAGCACTTGTTCCAGCAGGGCGTCGATTCCTTCGCCAGTCTTGGCCGAGACCGGGACAAACGGCGATTCTCCACCGTATTCTTCCGGCACCACCTGTTCGGCCACCAGTTCCTGCTTGACCCGGTCCGGATTAGCGGTCGGCTTGTCGACCTTGGTAATCGCCACCACCAGCGGCACACCGGCCGCTTTCGCATGCGCGATCGCTTCCTTGGTTTGCGGCATCACGCCGTCATCGGCGGCCACCACCAGGATCACGATATCGGTCGCCTGCGCGCCGCGCGCGCGCATCGCGGTAAATGCCTCGTGCCCTGGCGTGTCGAGGAAAGTAACGATGCCGCGCGGCGTTTTGACGTGATAGGCGCCAATATGCTGCGTAATGCCGCCGGCTTCGCCGGACGCCACCTTGGTGCGGCGGATATAGTCCAGCAGCGAGGTCTTGCCGTGATCGACGTGACCCATGACGGTCACCACCGGCGCCCGCGGCAATGCTTCCACGTCAGTCTGCTCATGCCCCTCTTCCAGCAGCGCTTCCGGATCGTCCAGCTTGGCCGCGTGCGCGGTATGCCCCATTTCTTCCACCAGGATCATCGCAGTTTCCTGGTCCAGAACCTGGTTGATGGTAACCATCTGCCCCAGCTTCATCAGATGCTTGATGACTTCGGACGCCTTGATCGCCATCTTGTGGGCCAGCTCTGCCACCACGATGGTTTCCGGGATATACACATCCTTGACCACCGCTTCGGTCGGCGCCTGGAAATTGCTTTCGTGGGCCTCGCCATGGTGATTGCCGCGACGTCCCTTGGGACCGGCGCGCCACCCGTCGCGACCGCCGCCGGTATTGCCGCGGGTCTTGATGCCGAGACCGCGCTTCTTGGCGTCGTCCTGCCAGGTGGACGAGACGTTGGCCGACTTGATCGACTTTTTGTCTGCCACCACTGGCTTCTTCTCGTCCTTCTTTTCGCCCGGCTTCTTGTCGCCCGGCCGATGCAAGGTACCATCCGGCCCACGCACCGCAGCCGCCGGGGTCGGCAGCTCCGGCGCCTTGATGACCTTGCGCGGCGTGCTCATCATCAGCTTGATCTGTGCGACCTCGTCCTCGACCACCTTGCGCGCACGCTCGGTAGCGGCGGCCTTTTCTGCTGCCTCCTTGGCCAGCAAGGCCGATTTTTTCTTGTTTTCTTCCGCAGCAACCCGCTTTTTTTCCTCGGCCGACGTGTCCTCGCCCTTAGCCACGGCCAGCGGTTCGGATGCGGCTTGCTGTGCGGCGATTTCGGCCTGTGCGACTGCCTGCGCATGCGCCAGTTTTTCCGCTTCCAGCTTCGCCAGGCGTTCCTGTTTCTCGCGCAGATCGGCTTCCTGGCGCGCAATCAACTCCGCTTGCCGGCGTGCTTCTTCCGCGCGCCGCTCCTGTTCCGCTTCATCGATTACCGGCACATCGACAGCCACTGGCGCTTCCTCCGCGACCGGCTCATCGCGTTTGATGAAGGTGCGCTTCTTGCGCACTTCGACCTGAATCGTGCGCGACTTGCCGGTGGCATCCGCCTGCTTGATTTCGCTGGTTTCCTTGCGTGTCAGGGTGATTTTCCGTTTCTCACCTTCGACTCCAGTGCCATGCGCGCGCCGCAGGTGCTCCAGCAACTTGTCCTTGTCCTGTTTCGACAATACATCCTCCGCCGAGTCTTTTTCGACACCGGCAGAGCGTAGTTGCTTAAGCAGAATATCCGCCGGCATTTTCAGCTCGGTGGCAAATTGGGCTACGTTGTTACTCGCCATTCAGTCCTCTTTTCTATGTGGCGCGGCAGGTGATCGATGGGTTTCTCCAGATCACTTCGCTTCGGCCAGATTCCATGCCCTGGCCTGCAAGGCCTTGGCGTGCTCATCGTATTTGGCATCGATGAGCTTCATTTCATCGTCGGTCGCATCTGCGAACTGATTCGCGACCAACTGCCGTGCGCGTTCGGTTGGCAGTGCCAGGATCGCCCCGAATTCGTCATAAGCCAGACCGGCAAACGCCTCCAGCGTCTTGATGCCGCAAAGGCCAAGCTTGCCGGCGGTAGCGCGATCCATTCCTTCAAGCGTGGCCAGCTCTTCGCTCATGCCATCCATTCCCTCTTCCGAGGCGATTGCCTCGGTCAGCAAAGCGTCGCGCGCGCGGGTCCGCAGCTCGTTGACGGTATCCTCGTCAAACGATTCGATCTCCAGCATTTCGTTGATCGGCACATAGGCAATTTCTTCGATGCTGGAAAAACCTTCCTCGGCCAGGATGTCCGCGACTTCCTGATCGACGTCCAGTTTCTCCATGAACAGCGAACGTATCGCGCCGATTTCCAGCGCCGACTTGTCGGCCGATTCTTCAGCGGTCATGATATTGATCTGCCAGCCGGTCAGCTCGGACGCCAGCCGCACGTTCTGGCCGCCGCGGCCAATCGCGATTGCCAGATTTTCCTCGTCGACCACCACATCCATCGCGTGCTTTTCTTCATCCACCACGATCGAGGACACATTGGCCGGAGCCAACGCCCCAATCACGAATTGCGCCGGGTCTTCCGACCACAACACGATATCCACCCGCTCGCCGCCCAATTCGCCCGTCACCGCCTGCACCCGCGAGCCGCGCATGCCAACACAGGTGCCGATCGGGTCAATTCGGCGATCGTTGGTGAATACCGCGATTTTTGCCCGCACGCCAGGGTCGCGCGCAGCCGATTTGATCTCCAGCAGACCTTGCTCGATTTCGGGCACTTCCAGCTCGAACAACTTCATGATGAATTCCGGCACGGTGCGCGACAGGATCACCTGCGGCCCGCGCGCATTGCGGTCGATGCGCAAAATGTAGGCACGCACCCGGTCACCGATGCGCAGGTTTTCCTTCGGAATGGTCTGGTCGCGCGGCAGGCGCGCCTCGATTTTCCCCGATTCGACAATGGCATCGCCACGCTCCATGCGCTTGATGGTGCCGGTCACCAGCGTGTCGCCGCGCTCCAGGAAGTCAGCCAGAATCTGTTCGCGTTCGGCGTCCCGGATCCGTTGCAGCACCACCTGCTTGGTGTCTTGCGCAAAGCGGCGACCCAACTCAACCGATTCGACCGGGTCTTCAATATAACTATCCACTTCGATTTCGGGATCGCGTTCTTTCGCCTCGAACTGAAGTATCTCCTGGTCCGGCAACTGCAACCCGGCTTCGTCCGGCACCACCCGCCAGCGGCGAAACGACTCGAATTCGCCTGTTTCACGGTCGATCTCTACCCGTATATCGGCGTCGCCTTCATAGCGTTTTTTCGTGGCCTGCGCAAGCGCATGCTCCAGCGCCCCAAAAACAACGTCCTTGTCGACGTTTTTTTCGCGCGCCAGCGCATCGACCAACAATAAAATTTCGCGACTCATGCTTTGCGACTCCTAAAATTCACTTGCGGCACCAAGCGTGCCTTGTCCACGTCAGCGAGCGTAAACTCCAGCTTCGCCGGACCCTCATTTGCTTCAAATTCCAGCGCCAACCGCTCGCCATCCGGCATACATAAAATTCCCTGGAACGACTTGCGATGCGCCGTGCCCGGCATCGGAACACGGAGTTTGACAATCGCCTCCTGCCCGGCAAAGCGCAGGTAATCGACCACCTTCTTCAGCGGCCGATCCAGTCCTGGCGACGACACTTCCAGCCGCTCGTAGGCAACGTTTTCCACTGTCAGAACATGCAGCAACTGATGGGTCACCTTCTCGCAATCATCGACTGTGATCGAGCCGCGCTCCAGATTCTGCGGCGCAAAATCAATGAACACGCGCAACAACCCGCGCGCGCCGCGCTCGAAATCGACCAGCTCATATCCCATGCCGGCCAGGCTTGTCTCCATCAGATCCAGCAACTGCACCATCAATCTCCGCTCATGTCCCAAAAACCGCACGCCCGGCGATGCGCCACGCCATAAATTGCCCAACAAAAAAAAAATGGGCATCCGCCCATCTTCTTGTCGTTCGAACGCCACAACAACCCCGCGACATCCGGGCATGGCTTGTTAACTGCAAAATTATAATCGAATCGAGGCGCCGTCGCAATCTTGATCTATTGATTGCGAGCGACGAGGCATTCAGCCCTTGGAGCGCCGCCGCGACATGCCCGGAACTCCCGACAATCCACGCGGCTGCCGCAGATTATTGCGCCGCCCCGCGTCGGGAAAGCCAAGGGCCGTCTGCAATGGGTCCGGCTGGCGGCTGCGTGCCGGCTGCCCTTGCCGCCCTTGTTGCTGGCGCGGCGCGTTACGGCCATGCGGCGCGGCGCCATGGCTGGAACGCGGGTCTTTTTCAAAGGGGTTGCGGTTGCCATTACTGACGCCGATGCGATTGCCATTCTGGCGCTCTCGATCATCGCCCCGATGCTTGGCCGGCTTGGCTTGGCCGCCGATTTTTTCAAGACCGCTGGCATTCAGCAGCGCGCGTACCGCATGCTCGTCCAGTTCTTCCCAGCGTCCACGTTTCAAGCCGCGTGGCAAGGTCATGCTGCCGTAACGGGTGCGAATCAGACGCGACACGGTTAGACCGACGGCCTCGAACATGCGACGCACTTCCCGGTTGCGGCCTTCGCCAATGATCACGCGATACCACTTGTTGACGCCCTCGCCACCGCCATCGGCAATTTTCGAAAACTGAGCCAGTCCGTCACCCAGTTCGACCCCGGCGAGCAATTTCTGTCGCATGCCCTCTTCCAGTTCGCCCAACGTGCGCACCGCATACTCGCGCTCGATACCGTAGCGCGGATGCATCAGCCGATTGGCCAGGTCGCCCGAAGTGGTAAACAGCAGCAAGCCTTCGGTATTGAAATCAAGACGGCCGACCGCCAGCCACTTGGCGGCTTTCATGCTCGGCAAGCGATCAAACACCGAAGGCCGTCCTTCGGGGTCGTTAGTGCTGACGATTTCACCAGACGGCTTGTGGTACACCAGCACGCGCGGCGGCCGCTTGGTCACTTTGCGTTGCAGCAGCTTGCCGTTGATGCGCACCTGGTCAGTCGGCAATATCCGCTGCCCGGTATGTGCCGGCTCGCCATTGACCGAGACCCGGCCGGCAATGATCAGGTCTTCCATGTCGCGGCGCGAACCAAGACCGGTTTCCGCCAGCACCTTGTGCAGTTTCGGTGCATCATCTTCCGCAGTCAGGTCGCGCCGAATGTTCTTGCCAGATGGTGCTGGGCGGCGACCTACGCCGCCGGCATCGGCCGCTTCGGCGTGACGATCAAAGTCTTCGGAAGTCACGAATGAAAATACGGCATCGGCATCAACGCCTCCCGGACCTGGCCGCGCCACTTTGCCTGCGCCTGCCTTGCGCGCGGCGCCATGCTGGATTTTCGGACCTTTCGCACCGTCATGCTGACGACGCTGCTGCGGCACGCTGCCAGCCGGCGATATTCCGTCGGCGTTGGCGGCATCTTGTGGCCCGGTCGCACGCGGGCGCCGGTTTTTCAAATTGCGCGGACCGCGCAGGCCGCGGCGCGCCGGCTTGCTTGTACCTTCGGCGGATGGTGCTGCTGCCACCTCACCGACATCCTGCTGCTCGTCGAGGTCGCTGCGATGAACGGGTGGCAAGGGGGCAACGACAACCTCTACCGCAGGCGCTGCGCGTGCGGCTCGGGGTCGCCTTGCCGTTTGTGGCGCCGACGTTTCTGCAGCGACAGCCGTCGCCTCGTCAGCCGTTACCGGCTTGGCGCGCGCCACGCGCTTTTTTACCGGCTTCGGCG
>DATJCV010000255.1:0-5375 GCA_035497775.1 Burkholderiaceae bacterium
GCGGCATAGGAAGTGTGGAGCGGTGTCGTCATGACTGCCATTGTACGGGGCGCCGCAGGCGCTGGTGCGGCAATCGCGGGTACACTAGCGCCCTGCCCACTGAACCGTATAGCGGACTTTCCCATGCACCTCGACCAGCCCCTGTCCGACCAGGAATTCGACGAACTCGACCAGTTCTTGCTCTCCGAACGTTGCGCCGAAGACGGCATGACGATGGACATCCTGCACGGCTTCCTGACGGCACTGGTGGTCGGCCCGGAAGAGGTGCTGCTGGCCGAATGGCTGCCGCACGTGTGGGGCCCATTGCAAAAAGCGCCCAAATTCAAATCCGACAAGGAATGCGAGCGCATCGTCGGCCTGATCGTGCGCTTCATGAATGAAATCGCGATGACGCTGGAAGTGGCTCCAAAGGAATTCGAACCGCTGTTTTGCGAGCAGGAAATCGAAGGCAAGCCGCTGCTCGACGGCGAAGCCTGGGCCTGGGGTTTCTGGGAAGGCGTCAACCTGCGCGCCGAAGCCTGGGCGCCGATCTGGAGCTCGAAGCTGGCGGACATGGTGCGCCCGATCTACTTGCTCGGCGCCGAGGAAATCGAGGAAGAGGAAGCAGCGCTGATCGCCGAACCGATGCAACGCCACAAGCTGGCAATCGAAATCGAATACGCGATCCCGCAAATCTACAACTACTGGCTCCCGCAGCGGAAATCCGCCGTCAGTACCATCGAACGCAGCGAACCCAAAACCGGCCGCAACGACCCCTGCCCTTGTGGCAGCGGCAAGAAATTCAAGAAGTGTTGTGGTGCGAACAATGCGACGGATGGCAAGGACGGTGATAGCTGATTCGAAGCCGCGTTCAGGGTTGCTTTTGAAGTTGCCGTTGCGGTTGCTGTTGCTGTCGGTGTTGATGTGAAATCCGCTTGGGATGCTGCCGTTTGTGCGGGGCAGAAAATGGATCAGAAATGAAACATGTCTGAGCGCAGCGAGTTGGTTTCATTTCCCATTTTTTGCCGCGCACAAACGGGAAGCCGCAGGCCAGCATCTTGCGGTCGCCTTTCTTTGCTTACTTTCTTTGGCGAGACAAAGAAAGTAAGTAGCTGCAGGGCTACCCCCGGCTAGTCACCACGCAGTAGCGGCCGGATTAGTAAGCAGCAAACGACACGGGAAAGAATGCATGCATTCCCGCCCAAACCCGCGGGAACGACAGGCGATGGAGTATGTGACAATTTCGCAATGTTTACGCCCGATATCAGACCAACTATGCGGGAGTATATAAAACCACCGGCACAGCTCACGCCTTGATGAAATGCTCCCGGTAATACCGCAACTCCTCGATCGACTCCACGATATCCGCCAGCGCCGTATGCTTCTGATGTTTCTTGAAGCCGCTCGCCAGTTCCGGCTTCCAGCGCCGCGCCAGCTCCTTCAAGGTCGACACATCCAGATTGCGGTAATGGAAAAACGCCTCCAGCTTCGGCATCCCGCGCGCCATGAAGCGCCGGTCTTGGCAAATCGAATTGCCGCACATCGGCGATTTCCCATTCGGCACGAACTGCTTCAAAAAGGCGATCAGCGCGGTTTCCGCCTGGGCTTCGGTGACGGTCGACGCCTTGACCCGGTCGGTCAATCCCGAACGCCCGTGGGTGCCGGTATTCCAGGCATCCATGCCGGCCAGCACCGCGTCCGACTGGTGAATCGCGAACACCGGGCCTTCCGCCAGGATGTTCAGTTCGGGGTCGGTCACCACCACCGCGATTTCGATGATGCGGTCGGCATCGGGATCGAGGCCGGTCATTTCCATATCGACCCAGACCAAGTTGAATTCATTCGGGCGCAGCGTCGTTCCGGGTGCAGCGGCCGACTCCGGCGCAGGTGCGGCGTGTGACATAATTGTTTCCTTCGTCTGGCAAACTGCCATTTTCTCACAGGGAAAGAATGTCTTCACTCGCGTTTTCGGTATTGTTCGTCGTGGTCCTGGTGGTCACGCTGGTGCTGCGCTTCTGGCTCGGTTCGCGCCATATCCGGCATGTGCTGGCGCATCGCGGCGCGGTGCCGGCCGAGTTCGCGGAAAAAATTCCACTGGCGGCGCACCAGAAAGCCGCCGACTACACGGTCGCCAAGACCAAGCTCGATCTGCTGATGCTGCTGGTGAATAGCGCGGTACTGATCGGCTTCACGCTGCTCGGCGGCCTGCAATGGCTGTCGGTCAAGCTGTTTGGCGTAACCGGTGCCGGCATGGGCTATCAGCTCGGCCTGATCGTGCTGTTTGCGCTGATTTCCGGCGTCATCGACCTGCCCTTCACGCTGTACCGCCAGTTCGTGCTGGAGCAGCGTTTCGGCTTCAACAAGATGACCTTCAAGCTGTTCGTCAGCGACCTGGTCAAGGGCTTGCTGCTCGGCGCCGCCATCGGCCTGCCGCTGTTGTGGGTGGTACTGACGCTGATGGAAAAAAGCGGCGACCTGTGGTGGCTGTATGCGTGGCTGGTGTGGAGCGGCTTCCAGCTCCTGATGCTGGTGCTGTATCCGAGCGTGATCGCGCCGCTGTTCAACAAGTTCACGCCGCTCGACGACGATGCCTTGCGCACCCGCATCGACCAGCTGATGCAGCGCGTCGGCTTCGCCTCCAAGGGCTTGTACGTGATGGACGGCTCCAAGCGCAGCGCGCACGGCAACGCCTATTTTTCCGGTTTTGGCGCGGCCAAGCGGATCGTCTTTTTCGACATCCTGCTGGCGCGCCTGCAGCCGCAGGAAATCGAGGCGGTGCTGGCGCATGAACTGGGCCATTTCAAGCTGAAGCACATCGTCAAGCGCATCGCGCTGATGTTCGCGCTGTCGCTGGGCTTTTTGGCACTGCTCGGCTACCTGAAGACGCAGGTCTGGTTTTACACCGGACTCGGGGTCGATCCACTGCTGTTGACCAGCAACGACGCGCTGGCGCTGATCCTGTTCGTGCTGGTGCTGCCGGTGTTTACCTTCCTGTTTTCGCCGCTGTCGTCGATCACCTCGCGCAAGCATGAATTCGAAGCCGATGCCTTTGCGGCCCGCCATGCGAATGCGCAGGACCTGGTGGCGGCGCTGGTCAAGCTGTATGAAGACAACGCCTCGACCTTGACGCCGGACCCGTTGCATTCCGCTTTTTACGATTCGCATCCGCCAGCCACGGTGCGCATCGGCCGGCTCAACCAACTCCACGCCGCTTGAGGTGACACCATGATCAGCCACGCCGAACTGTTGCAAAAAACATCCCGCCATACCGAAACTGCGCTGACCGAGGCGCAGATCGACGAATGCCTGGCCGCGCTCCCCGATTGGGCGCTGGCCGACGGCAAGCTGACCAAAACCTTTTCCTTCAAGAACTATTATGAGACGCTGGCCTTCGTCAACGCGTTGGCGTACGTGGTGCACGCCGAAGACCACCATCCAGAGCTGGTGGTGACTTACAACCGCTGCCAGGTGCGCTTCGACACCCACAGCGTCAATCGCGGCAGCGGCGGCCTGTCGGAAAACGACTTCATCTGCGCCGCCAAGGCCGACGCCATCGCGCGCCGTTCCTTCGCCTGACGCATGGCGCATCTCAAAGGCCACAACACTGGCACCGCCATCGCCGCCCACGGCCGCCACTATCTGGTGCAGGCCGACGGCATCAAGCTGCATTGCGTCACGCGTGGCAAGAAAAGCGATGTCGCGGTGGGCGACCTGGTGCATTTCAAGCTGACCTCGCCGAACCAGGGCGTGATTGAATCGGTGGCCGAGCGCAAGACCCTGCTGTACCGCTCCGACCAGTACAAGTCCAAGCTGCTGGCCGCCAACGTCACGCAATTGTTCGTGGTGGTGGCGACCGAACCGGGTTTTTCCGACGATCTGATCTCGCGCGCGCTGGTGGCGGCGGAAGCGGCCGGGGTCGAGGCGCATATCGTGCTGAACAAGACCGACATCGCCGCCGCCTTGCCCAAAACCCGGCAACGGCTGGCAACCTACACCGCGCTCGGCTATCCGCTGCATGAGGTGTCGGCCCGCAGCGCGCCGGAGCAGGCGATCGCCACGCTGGGACCGCTGCTGGCCGGCCATTCAAGCATCCTGATCGGCCAATCGGGGATGGGCAAATCCTCGCTGATCAACCTGCTGGTGCCGGATGCCGACATCGCGGTGCGCGAGATTTCAGCCGCACTGGATACCGGCAAGCACACCACCACCTTTACCCGGCTGTACGCGATTGACGATGCCACCAGCGTCATCGATTCGCCCGGCTTCCAGGAGTTCGGCCTGTACCAGTTGAGCGAAGGCATGCTGGAGCGCGCCTTCCGCGAGTTCGAACCGTATCTGGGGCACTGCAAGTTTTATAACTGCCGGCACCTGATCGAACCCGAGTGCGCGATCCTGGCGGCAGTCAAGGCGCAGCGCATCACGCCGTTCCGCCATGCGCTGTACGCGCAACTGCTGCACGAATCGTCGCAGACGCTGTATTGAACGAGGTGCCAGACAAACCACAAGCACGCTTGGTCGGCCGGGCGGCCATCGCGAATCACCGGGGCGCGATAAAATCCAGGCTGCATGCAGGCGGCAGGAATGCCCTGGCGTCCATCCCGTATTTCAATAAAAGGTTGATTCATGTCCAATCAGGAACCGGCAGTTGCATCCGATCCGGCAATGGTGACGGCAACATCCGCCACGCGCGTCCCCAGCGGCACTAAATACGTCACCCCGGACGGCACCCGCGCGGTCAAGGACGGCATCCGCCCAAACGCCGACAGCACCGTGCCCAATGCCGACAAGAAACCGATCTGGCTGCGCGTGCGCGTGCCGTCCGGCGGCAAGTACGAGGAAGTGCGCGACATCGTCACCAGCCACAAGCTGCACACGGTATGCGCCGAATCCAAATGCCCGAACATCGGCGAATGCTGGGGCCGTGGCACCGCCACCCTGATGCTGATGGGCGAGGTCTGCACCCGCGCCTGCAAATTCTGCGCGGTCAGCACCGGCAATCCGCACGGCTGGCTGGACCCGCTGGAACCGGCGCACGTGGCCGAAGCGGTGGCGCTGATGAACCTGCGCTACGTGGTGCTGACCTCGGTCGACCGCGACGACCTGGCCGACGGCGGCGCCGCCCACTATGCGGCCTGTATCCGCGCGATTCACCAGCGCATGCCGAATACCGCGGTCGAGGCGCTGACGCCCGATTTCAGCGGCCGCGAGGAATGCGTGGCGGCCGTGCTGGATGCCGGCCTGGTCACCTATGCGCAAAACCTGGAAACCGTGGAGCGCCTGACGCACCGGGTGCGCGACGTGCGCGCCGGCTACCGGCAAACGCTGGACGTGCTGGCCTTTGCCAAGCGCTACGCGCCGGCCACCCGCACCAAGACCAGCCTGATGCTGGGCCTGGG
>DATJCV010000256.1:0-3745 GCA_035497775.1 Burkholderiaceae bacterium
TGTTCGCGGCGATCCCGGCGGTAGTGGCCTACAATCGCTACTCGCACGACATCGATCGCCTGGCAATCCGCTTCGAAAGCTTCATCGAAGAATTTTCCAACATCTTGCAACGGCAGGCAGGCTGATGGCCAGTTCCTTTTCCGGTTCGATGCGCGGCGGGCGCACGCGCAAGTTCAAGTCCGAGATCAACGTCGTGCCGTATATCGACGTGATGCTGGTGCTGCTGGTGATTTTCATGGTGGCCGCGCCCATCACCAATCCGGGCGTGATCGACCTGCCGACCGCCGCCAAATCGAACTTGCCACCGACCGAATATATCGAGATTGCGCTGAAGGCCGACACCACGGCCACGATTACCGTACGCGGCACACCAGGTGGCGGCAGTGCGGAAACCGCCGGCGGCCGTGCCAGCCTGGTGCAAAAACTGGAGCAGTTGCATGCCGACCGGCCGGGCTTGCCGCTGATGATTTCAGCCAGCAAGGACATCAAGTACGAAGAGGTGATCCGCACCATCTCGGATGCCAAAAAACTTGGCATAGAACGCGTGGGACTCGCCACCAAGTGAGCGCTGCCTTATGACGGACCCTGCCCCGTATTCGGTACCGAAGGAACCCGGCCGCTGGCGCGCGATTACCCTCGCAGTGATCGTGCATATCGCCCTGCTGGCATTCCTGTGGATCGGCATCCGCTGGCAGAACGAAACGCCGGTGGGCGTGGAGGCTGAAATCTGGAGCCCGCAAAACCACGAGGCGGCAGCCCGCCCCGAGCCGCCGGTGCAGCACAAGCAACCGGAACCGGCGCCGGAGCCGAAACCGGTGGTCAAGGAAACACCGCCACCACCGCAGCCGCCGGTGGCTGAACCGGTACGGGAAAATCCCGACATCGCGCTGGAACGGGAAAAGGAGCGCAAGGTGCAGGAAAAGCGTCTGCGCGAGGAACAGGAAAAACAGGCGAAGCTGAAACAGCAAAAGCTGGAACAGGAACGCGAGCAAAAACAGGCGCAGGCGGAAAAAGAACGCATCGAAAGGCAAAAGGAAAAGGAAAAAGCCGAGGCCTTGGCGAAGAAGGAAAAAGAAGCCGAGCAGGCGAAAAAGCTGGCCGCGGACAAGCTGGCGGCGGACAAGAAGCGCCAGCAAGACGCGTTGGACGCAGCGGCGGCCCAAAAGCGCCGCGACGACGACATGAAGCGTCTGATGGCGCAGGCCGGCACTGGCGGCAGCGGAGCGGCTGCCACTACGCAAGGCAGCCGCGCCGATTCGGACTATGGTAATAAGGTCGGCGCGAAAATCCGCTCGAACACCATTTTCAACGTATCGGAAGGCCTGAGCGGGAATCCAGCCGCCGAATTCGAGGTCGAACTGCTGCCTGATGGCTCGATCCGCTCGTTAAGAAAAACCAAATCATCCGGCCTGCCCGGCTTCGATGACGCGGTACAGCGCGCAATCGGCAAGTCCGCGCCGTTTCCGCCGAATAAGGACGGGAAAGTCCCCAGTAGTTTCAAACTCGTTCACCACGCCAAGGATCAATGACCCATGATGAAGAGCCTTTTTTTACGTAGCTTCGGCGCCCTGTGCGCCATCGTCGCACTCGGCAGCGCGTCGGTGGCGCAGGCGCAGTTGCGCGTCGAAATTTCCGGCGTCGGCGCCAACCAGATTCCGATCGCGATCGCCGGTTTTGCCGACGAAGCCGTGGCGCCGCAACAGATCACCGCGATCATCAAGGCCGATCTCGCGCGCAGCGGCTACTTCCGCATCATCGATACCGGCGACGTCATGTCGGAAACCGCGCCGGTCAATTATGGCGACTGGAAGGCGCGTGGCGCCGATGCGCTGGTGATTGGCAGCGTGCAGCGGCTGGCGGACGGCCGCTTCGACGTTCGCTACAAGCTGCTCGACACGGTCAAAGCCAGCTCCTTGTCGGCGCTGTCGCTGGCGGCGCAACCGCAGTACACCCGGGTTACTGCGCACAAGATCGCCGACGACATCTACGAAAAACTGATCGGCGTGCGTGGCGCTTTTGCCACCCGCATCGCCTACATCACCAAGGTCGGCAAGGACTACCAGCTGGAAGTGGCCGATGCCGACGGCGAGGGACGCCAGATCGCCTTGCGTTCGAACGAACCGATCATCTCGCCGGCTTGGTCGCCGGATGGCAGCAAGGTCGCCTACGTGTCGTTCGAAGCGAAAAAACCGGTGGTCTACGTGCAGGACCTGGTGACCAAGCAGCGCACCGTGGTCGCCAACTTCAAGGGCAGCAATTCGGCGCCGTCATGGTCGCCGGATGGCTCGAAACTGGCGGTGGCATTGTCGCGCGACGGCCTGACCCAGGTTTATGTGGTGAATGCCGATGGCAGCAATCTGCGCCGCCTGTCCAACAGCAACGGCATCGACACCGAGCCGCAGTTCTCGGCCGATGGCCAGAGCATCTACTTCACCAGCGACCGCAGCGGCGGCCCGCAGATCTACCGCATGAGCGCGACCGGCGGCGATGCGCGCCGCATCACCTTCAGCGGCAGTTACAACATCAGCCCGCGCATCTCGCCGGATGGCAAGATGCTGGCTTATATCTCGCGGCGCGACGGCAAGTTCCAGCTGTATGTGCTGGACCTGGGCAACGGCCAGGAACAGCGGTTGTCGGATAGCGGCAAGGATGAATCACCGAGTTTTTCGCCGAATGGCAAATATCTGATGTATGCGGCCGAGTCGGGGCGGCGTGGCTCCCTGGCTGTAGTGTCGGTTGACGGTCGCGTCAAACATCGCCTGACCATGCAGAATGGCGATATCCGCGAGCCCACATGGGGCCCGTTCATGAAATAATCCGTTCCACTACAAGGAGAAATTAATGCGTTCCCTGAATATCCTGGCTGTCGTTGTTTCCAGTGCCGTATTGCTGGCGGCCTGTTCTTCCGTGAAGCTCGACGACAAGGCGCCGATCGCCGAGAGCACCGGCTCCACCACCCCCGCACCCGCGGATGCGCGCAGCGTCGGCACCGTCAACACCGGCTCAGCCGATCCGCTGAACGACCCGCAAGGCGTGCTGGCCAAGCGCAGCATTTATTTCGACTACGACAGCTACAGCGTCAAGGACGAATTCAAGCCTGTGGTTGAAAATCATGCGCGCTATCTGACCACGCACAAAGAGCGCAAAATCCTGATTCAAGGGAATACCGACGAACGCGGCGGCACCGAATACAACCTTGCACTGGGCCAGAAACGTGCCGAAGCGGTACGTCGGGCACTCAACCTGCTGGGTGTGCCGGATGCGCAAGTAGAGGCGGTTTCGTTTGGCAAGGAAAAGCCAAAGGCCTTGGGCAGCGATGAAGCGTCGTGGGCCGAAAACCGTCGTGCCGACCTGGTTTATCAATAGCCATGAAATCCTTGTTCAGAGCCACGCTGGTCGCACTCATACTGAGTGCAACATGGCACGCATCGGTTGCCAACGCCGGCCTGTTTGACGACGACGAGGCGCGCCGTGCGATCCTCGATATCCGCAACAAGATCGACGCCATCCAGCGCGACCTGAACAACAAGGCCGACAAAACCAGCGCGCTGGGACTGGCCGACCAGAACGACCAGGTCAAGCAGGAAATCGCCAAACTGCGCGGCCAGGTCGAAGTGCTGACCAACGAACTGGCCAACACGCAACAACGGCAAAAGGATTTCTACGTCGACCTCGACGCCCGCCTGCGCAAGCTGGAACCGCAGCAAGTAACGGTGGACGGCAAGGAAGTCAGCGTCGATCCAGG
>DATJCV010000257.1:0-6766 GCA_035497775.1 Burkholderiaceae bacterium
AAGTTTCATGAACTTGAGTGCGTTGAGTACGCAGATGCCGCTGATCAGGGCTGCAAAAAATATCATCTCTCCATACAAATCTTTGGCAAATGTGCGCAAGCCATAGATCACGGTGATGGTCATGATCAAGAACAGTAGTGCTGACATGCCTGAGAGCATGGCGTAGCGGGCGACCGGGCCTAGGCTCCATTGCACCAAAACCTGCGCGACGCTGTAGGTGACGGCGAATGCAAGCAGTGGGCGCCACAAAGGGACGGGGTACCCAAAAAAACGCATGGCACCCAGCCAGTAAGCCACTGGGGAGGCTAGAGTGAGGGTGTGGTTGATAACGCTCATCTGGCTCCAGGCAGGGCCTCCTTCAGTCAATTGCAGCACATAGGCAACACCCAACAGGAGGTTGCCCATCGCAAAAAAATCCATCCCCATCTTTTTGCCGTGCAGGCGTTTGCTGATGAGCAAAAACATCACCGAAAAGCACAGCAGGTGTGCGCACAGCATGCCGACGAGAATGGTTGCAACCATGTTGACCTTGAGAGGGGGTTAGCAGACGATTTGCGCAGGGATCAGCAATACATCACTTCGCAAAGACGGCCGGCGGAGTGGTATCGGTTGTGATGTGTTCAACGGTTATTGGAGTCGTTCAGTCAATGCGTGTGCAAGGGCGGACTGCACGTCTTTCGCCTCGGCCTCGACGCCCAGGCTGCGCATGTCGACCGTGGCCAGGCCCTGGTAGCCGCACGGATTGATCCAGGAGAAGGGCGTCAGGTCCATCGCCACGTTGAGCGCGACGCCATGGTAGGTACAGCCGTTGCCGCGTATCTTCAGGCCGAGTGCGGCGATCTTGGCGCCTTGCCAACGGCCGTCGGCCACATAGATGCCGGGCGCGCCGGGCTTGCGTTCACCTGTCAGATTATACGTGGCCAGGGTATCGATCACCGCGTCCTCGATGCGGTGCACGAATTCGCGCGTGAACAGGCGCGCATCGGCGCGCTTGCGGCGCAGGTCCATCAGCAGATATACCACCGCCTGGCCGGGGCCGTGATAGGTGACTTCGCCGCCGCGATCGGTCTGTACCACCGGGATGCCGTGCGCGTCCAGCACGTGCGCACGGTCGGCTGCCAGCCCGAGCGTGAACACCGGCGGGTGTTCGACCAGCCACAGCTGGTCCGGGGTGTCGGCGGCGCGGGCGTCGGTGAACGCGCGCATCGCATCAAAGCTAGTGTCGTAGGATTCCTGCCCGCGCTGGACGATAAGGGGTGCTGCCATGACCGTCAGTTTACCGAATTGGCCGCCAGCCTGCGTGGGTCAGCAGTTCGGGTGCTCGAAGGCAATCACATGATCGATTTCCAGGCGGATGCCGATCTTCCCGCCAAGCGGATGATCGTGGTGGCTCGGGATCAGCGACAGCACGCGGGTGCCGGAGGCCAGTTGCAGCGTGTACAGGAAGTCGGCGCCGCGAAACGCCTTGGCCAGCACGGTGGCCTGCATCGGGCTGGCGTCGTCGTGCACGACGTCGTCCGGCCGCACCAGCACGTCGACCGGGCAGCCGGCGCCGCAGCAGGCCGGCAACTGCGCCGGTACCCGTCCCAGTTCGATGTCGAGCGTGGCGGGGCCGACCACGGCGCCTGGAATCAGCACGCCTTCGCCGATGAAACCGGCGACGAACAGGTTGGCCGGTTCGTGATACAGGTTGTAGGCGGTATCCCACTGCTGGATCACGCCCTGATGCAGGACGCCGATCTCGTCGGCGATCGCGAATGCTTCGTGCTGGTCGTGCGTGACCAGCACTGCGGTGGTGTTTTGCTGGCGCAGGATGTCGCGCACCTCCAGTCCCAGCCGTTCGCGCAGTTCGACGTCCAGGTTGGAAAACGGCTCGTCCAGCAGCAGCAGGTCCGGCTGCGGCGCCAGTGCCCGCGCCAGCGCCACGCGCTGTTGCTGGCCGCCCGACAGTTCGTGCGGATAGGCATTGCCCAGTGTGTTCAGGCCGACGGTTTCCAGCAGCTCGGCCACGCGTCGCGCGCGTTGCGTGCGATCGGTGCCACGCAAGCCGAAGCCGATATTGTCGCGCACGCTCAAATGCGGAAACAACGCGTAGTCCTGGAACACCATGCCGATGCGGCGCTGATGCGCCGGCAGTGAAAAAGTGGCGCTGCCGACTTGCTGGCCGTTCAGGTGGATGGTGCCGCTGCTGATCGATTCAAAGCCGGCAATGCAGCGCAAGGCGGTGGTCTTGCCGCAGCCGGACGGCCCCAGCAGGCAGCCGATACGGCCTTTCTCCAGGCTGAAGCCGAGGTTGCTGAAGGTATTGGTCGCGCCGTAGGTGTGGGAAATGCGGTCGAGCCGCAGCAGCGGTTCCGGTGCGGCGGCGCGAATGGAGGCAGCAGGATTCATGGGCGCGATTATAGGGTGCGGCGGCCGGGGTGCGCGTTCGGATGCCGGATCGGGGTCGTCATCTCAGGCCTCCGACTGGCGCGTCAGCAGGATCACCGGCAGCAGTCCGGCCACCACCAGCGCCAGCGCCGGCAGCGCGGCGCGCTCCCATTGGCCTTCCGAGGTCATTTCGAAAATCCGTACTGCCAGCGTATCCCAGCCGAACGGCCGGGTCATCAGCGTGATCGGCATTTCCTTCATGACGTCGACGAACACCAGGATCGCGCCGGTCAGCAAGCCGCCGCGCAGCAGCGGCAGGTGCACGCGCGCGAATAGCCGCCAGCCGGTGATTCCCATGCCCCGCGCGGCTTCTTCCTGGCTCTTGGTGATGCGCTGCATCGCGCTGTCGATCGGGTTGAAGCCGGCCGCCAGGAAGCGCGCCACATACGCCAGCAGCATCACCACCAGCGTGCCGCGCAAAACGGCGCCGGTATCGATGCCGAACCCCGCTTTCAGCAGAGCGATCAGCTGGTTATCGAGCCAGGCGATCGGGATGAAAATGCCGACCGCCAGCACCGTGCCGGGAATCGCATAACCGAGCGTCGACAGCCGCGAAAAGAACAGTGTCGGCCAGTCGCGGTGCAGGCGCACGGTATACACCAGCACCAGCGCGGCGCCGACCACCAGCAGCGCCGCCATCGCCGACAGCGCGACCGAATGCCAGACAAAGGACGGATAGCGCGCATCGAAGTCTTCGGCGAAAACCTGTACGCTCCAGGCCAGCAATTGCAGCACCGGGATGACGAAGGCGGCGGCCAGCACCAGGCTGGCGTAGGCGCAGGCGACGAGGCGCGCGCGCCGGCTCAGCGCCAGGCGCGAGAGTTGCGAGCGGCCCACTGCGTGATAGCGCTTGCCGCGCCGCCAGGCCTGTTCGAGCAGCACCAGCGCCAGCACCAGCAGCACCAGGATGGACGCCAGTTGCGCTGCCGCCGTCAGCGAGAACAGGCCGAACCAGGCCTTGTAGATCGCGGTGGTGAAGGTGTCGTAGTTGAACACGGCGACGGTGCCGAAGTCGGCCAGGGTTTCCATCATTGCCAGCATGATGCCGGCCGCCAGCCAGGGCCGCGCCATCGGCAGCGCCACCCTGAAAAAGCCCTGCCAGCGCGACAGGCCGAGCGACTGTCCGACTTCCAGCGAACGCTTGCCCTGGGTCAGGAAGGCGTTGCGCGCCAGCAGGTAGACATACGGATAGAGCGCCAGCGTCATCACCAGGATCACGCCGCCGCGCGAGCGGATCGGCGGAAACCAGGCGCTGCTGCCGAACAGATCGCGCAGCGCGCTTTGCAGAGGGCCGGTGTAGTCCAGCAGGCCGATGCCGACGAAGGCAGTGACGTAGGCGGGGATCGCCAACGGCAGCATCAGCGCCCAGGAAAAAAAGCGGCGGCCGGGAAATTCGCACACCGCGGTCAGCCAGGCCAGCGAGGTGCCCAGCACGCCGGTGCCGAGCGCGACGCCGGCCACCAGCCAGAAGGTGTTGCGCAGCAACTCGGGCAGCACGTTGTGCGACAGGTGCTGCCAGATTTCCGTCGCCGGCACCAGGAACGACGACAGCACCACCACCAGCGGCACCAGCGTGATCAGCGAGACCAGGAAGGCGGTGATGCGCCAGCCGCCGAACCAGCGGCCGAGCAGGGCGGCGGGGCGCGAGGCCGGATGCGGCAGATGATCAGAAGCGGCAGCTTGCATGCGTGTCACGGTGTGGGCAAGAAGGAGAGCGTAATGCTATTCAGCTCGAGTCATTTCCGATTTGTCGTTCCCGCCCTTGCGGGAACGACATGAGCAGAGACAGGCGCCTGAACTGGACGGCAGCAGGGCGGCCGTCACGTTGCCACGGCATCGACGTGCCCGGTAGAAACGCGCCGGTATTTTCGCACTTCTTACTTGTAGCCGGCGCGATCCATCAGCTTCACCGCCTCGGTCTGCAATTCACCGGCCTTGGCGACATTGATCAGGTTTTGCTTGAAGTCGCCCCACGCCGCCAGTTGCGCATCCGGCTTGACGGCCGGGTTGGCCGGATATTCGAGGTCGACGTCGGTGAACAGGTTTTGCGCCTGCGGCGAGGACAGCCATTCGATCAGCTTTTGCGCGCCTTGCGGATTCTTGGCGTAATGGGTAACGCCGGCGCCGGAGACGTTCACGTGCACGCCCTTGGTTTTCTGGTTGGCCCAGAACACGGCCACCGGCAGGTCTGGCTTCTTCGCCTGCAGGCGGCCGAAATAATAGGTGTTGGCGATGCCGACGTCGCACTGGCCGGCGGCGATCGCCTCCAGCATCTTGGTATCGTCGGCGAACACGTCGGTCGCCAGGTTGGCCACCCAGCCCTTGATGATCTGCTCGGTCTTGGCGGTGCCGTGTTCCTCGATCATCATCGCCGTCAGCGACTGGTTATAGACTTTTTTCGAGGTGCGCAGGCACAGCCGGCCTTTCCATTTCGGGTCGGCCAGGTCTTCATAGGTGGACAGCAGTTCCGGCTTGAGCTTTTGCGTGTTGTAGAACATCGTGCGCGCCCGCACCGACAGGCCGAACCACTGGTTGCCCGGGTCGCGCAGGTGGGCCGGAATATTCGCCTTCAGCACGGCCGAATCGATCGGCCGCAGCAGGTTCTGATTGGCGGCGTACCACAGGTTGCCGGCATCGACCGTGAGCAGCACGTCGGCCGGGGTATTGACGCCTTCCGCTTTCAGGCGCTGCATCAGCGGGCCTTCCTTGTCGGTCACGAACTTGACCTGGATGCCGGTTTGCTTGGTATACGCATCGAACAGCGGCTTGATCAGTTGCTCGTTGCGGGCAGAGTAGACGACGACTTCTTCCGCCGCCGCCAGCGACGCGCTCGACGCCAGGCCGATCAGGGCAATGGATGAAAAGAGAAGGGGCAGTACGCGCTTCAATTTGGGCTCCCGGCAAAGTGTGGAGGGGAAAAGATTTCCAGCACTTTATCACAAACGTTAATCATTCTCATTTAAGAATGAGGGCGCGCCGGTAATGATGAGTATCGTTTTTGGAATACGTGGAGTATGTTGTAAATATTGCCATTTGGCCCCTGAAATATGCCATCTGCCAAGGGAGTATGTGAGATGGGAGTGATTCGCGGAACTTGCGGAGATTCAATTAGCGTGCGAAATATCTCGCTACAACACCACCTTGACCATCGGATGCGATGATAGCGCGCGGTACAGGTCGTCCAACTGCTGACGGCTGACGGCGCGCACGGTGGCGGTCAGCGCCAGGTAGTTGCCCTTCGAGGAAGGGCGCATTTCCATCTTGCCGGCATGAAATGAGCTATCGAATTGCAGCACCACCTCGATCATGGTTTGCGCAAAATCATCCTGCATCGGACCCATGATCTTGATCGGGAAGTCGCTCGGATATTCGATCAGGCTTTCGCTGCGCGACTTGTGTTCATTACGTTCCGGCATGGCATTCCAGTCTTGAAAATAGGGCGCGCCGTGTACCTCACGCGGCCGCTTTGGCGTCCTGGTAGGCGGCGTACAGTTTTTGGTAAATCGGTCCCGGGCGGCCGCTGCCGATCATCCGGCCGTCGATCGAGATCACCGGCAGCACTTCCTTGGTGGCTGAAGACAGCAGCACCTCGTCGGCGCCGAACACTTCGTCCCGCGTAATGCGGCGTGCCGCCAGCGGAATTCCGTGGGCCGCGCACAATTCCTCGATCAGCGCATAGCGGATGCCTTCCAGGATCAGGTTGTCCTTCGGCGGCGCCATCAACTGGCCGTCTTTTGCCACCCAGACGTTGGAGGACGAGGCTTCGGTCAGGAAGTCGTCGCGAAACTGGATGGTTTCGATGGCGTCGTGTTCCGCCGCATTCTGCGCCGCCAGCACGTTGCCGAGCAGGGAGGTCGACTTGATTTCGCAGCGCAGCCAGCGCAAGTCTTCCATCGACACGCAGGCAACCCCGCGTTCGCGCGCCGCCGCCGATGGCAGCACCAACGGATTGGACATGATGAATACGGTGGGCGTGGCATCCTGCGGAAACGAATGCTTGCGCGGGGCGACGCCGCGCGTGACCTGGATGTAGACCATTTGATCGGCGCCGGGGTCGGCTGCGACCACGCGCGCGATCAGCGCCAGCCATTCTTCGCGCTTATGCGGATTCGGTATGTCGATCGCCGCCAGGCTGCGAAACAGGCGCGCCAGATGATGTTCGGCGCGAAACATCTTGCCGTTATAGATCGGAATTACTTCGTAAATGCCGTCGCCGAAAATGAAGCCGCGGTCGAGGACCGGGATCTTGGCTTCGGACAGCGGCGTCAGGGTACCGTTCAGGTAGACCAGCGGGTCATCATGCATGATGGGTTCCAGTGAATTGAAGACAGCCCAT
>DATJCV010000258.1:0-11168 GCA_035497775.1 Burkholderiaceae bacterium
GCTTCACTCAGCTTCTTGGAATCGCGCAAGCCGGCGATCGGCCGGGCCGGGTTCAGTACAACCGCGGCGGCAAATACCGGCCCGGCCAGCGGCCCGCGGCCCGCTTCATCGACGCCGCAGATGATTTGATTGACGCCGCCCAATGACGGCAGCAGCAGATCCGCCTGGCTCACGGTCGTGGCCCCACCCGCGGGTCAGCTCGCATAAAGGCGCAATGGGGGTTTCGATATCGCAACATACTCCAAGCAAAGATTGCCAATTCCGGGCATCGAATGGTCGATATACGGACATACTCCTGCACTACTAGGTTTTTCATGATTTCAGAACGGCTGTCTGGAAGCGCCGATCATGTCCAGCACCGCGCGCGCGCTTTCGCTCGCCGTATTGCGCAGCAGTGCATGATGCATGTCGGTAAATCGTTGCAGCAAGCGGGCGCGGTTGCCGCCATCCTGTAGCTGGTAGGTCATGGCGTCGGCCAGCGCCAATGGCGTCGCCTGCTGCTGCAGCAGCTCCGGCACGACGAATTCGCGCGCCAGGATATTTGGCAAGCCGATCCACGGCAAATACCCCATGTGGCGCAGCACATGCCATGACGCGCCCATCATCTTGTAGGCGATCACCATCGGCTTCTTGAACAGCGCGACTTCCAGCGACGCGGTGCCGGAAGCCACCAGCACCGCGTCGGCCGCAGCCATCGCCGCATGCGAGCGGCCGTCGATCAGCTCGACCGGCACCTGCTGCAGTCCGGCTTGCGCCACCAGTTCGCTGAAGTAGCGGCGCTGGGCCGGGCCCGCCATCGGTGCGACAAAGCGAATCGACGGCTCGCGCTGGGCCAGGATCGCGGCCGCGGCGACGAAGGCGACGCTGTTGTATTTGATCTCGGACATGCGGCTGCCGGGCAGCAAGGCGACCACCGGCCCCAAGCCGGGCAAACCGAGCGCCTTGCGCGCGGCCGCCACGTCCGGCACCAGCGGAATCACTTCGGCCAGCGGGTGACCGACATAGGTAACCGGGACCCCGACGTCCCGATACAAGGCTTCCTCGAACGGAAAAATCACCAGCATGTGTGATACCGCGCGCCGGATTTTTTCGATCCGGCCGCCGCGCCAGGCCCAGACCGAAGGACTGATGAAATGCACGGTCGGAATGCCGGCTTGCTTCAGCTGTATCTCCAGTCCGAGATTGAAATCGGGCGCATCGACGCCGATGAACACCGCCGGTTTTTCTGCCAGTAAGCGATCGCGCAGCTCATTCCGCAGCCGCGTCAGCTCGCGATAATGCGCCAGCACTTCGAACAGGCCACGCACCGCCAGTTTTTCCATCGGCCAATCGGATACGAAGCCGTAATTTGCCATGTGCTGGCCGCCGATGCCGTGCATGCGCGCCTGCGGCAGTTGCGGTCGCAGGCCGGACAACAAGCGGCCGGCCAGTAGATCGCCGGAGGTTTCGCCGGCGACTAGCGCGATGGAAATGTCAGCGGATGATGCCACGGGGCGAAGCCTCGACGAATTCGCGCAACTGGCGCAAATACTGACTGGCGACGGCAGAATTTTGCTCCTCTGCCAGCAGCGCCTGCTTGGCTTCCGCCAGGGGTAGATTGGCACGATACAGCAGCCGGTACCCGCGCTTGATGGCGGCGATCTGCTCGCTCGTGAAGCCGCGCCGCTGCAAGCCGACGCTGTTGATGCCGGCCGGCGCCGCACGGTTGCCGGCGGCGGTAACGAACGGCGGCACGTCCTGGCTGACGGCGGCGGTAAACGCCGTCATGGCGTAGGCGCCGATATGGCAGAACTGGTGCACGGTGGTAAAGCCGCCCAGCACCGCCCAATCGCCGATCACGACATGGCCGCCCAGCGTGGCGTTGTTCGACATCGTGATGTTATTCGACAACTGGCAGTCGTGCGCGATATGCACATACGCCATGATCCAGTTGTCATCGCCCAGGCGGGTGACGCCGCTGTCCTGCACCGTGCCGCGGTTGATGGTGACGAATTCGCGGATCGTGTTGCGGTTGCCGATCTCGAGCCGGGTCGGTTCGCCGCCATATTTCTTGTCTTGCGGCGCGGCGCCGATCGAGCAGAACTGGAAAAAGGTATTGTCGCGGCCCACGGTGGTATGGCCGTCGATCACCGCGTGCGGGCCAACCTTGGTACCGGCGCCGAGCGTCACGTGCGGCCCGATCACGGCGTAGGGACCGATCTCGACTGCGGCATCCAATACCGCGCGCGGATCGACGATCGCGGTCGGGTGGATACGCGCCGCCATCACTGCTCCGCGGGCTGGCTGGCGTCGGCAACCGTACGCATCGTGCACATCAATTCGGCTTCCACCGCAAGCTGCCCGTCAACCGTACCCTGCGCCTTGTATTTCCAGATGCCGCGTGACGTGCGCAGGATTTCGACCTGCAACATCAACTGGTCGCCCGGCTCGACCGGGCGCTTGAAGCGGACGCCGTCGATGCCGACGAAATAAACCACATTGTTATCGCCAGGCTTCAGATTCATCGTCAGGAAAGACAACAGCGCAGCCGCCTGCGCCAGCGCTTCCACCATCAATACACCCGGCATCACCGGCTTGTGCGGAAAATGGCCATTGAAAAATTCTTCGTTGGCGGTCACGTTCTTCAGGGCAGTAATGCTTTTGCCGGACTCCCAGTCCAGCACCCGATCGACCAGCAACAGCGGGTAGCGATGCGGGAGATATTCTTTGATTTGCGTAATATCGAGACTATTCATTATTTTTTTCTATAAGCAATTTGAGAGTTTTCTCCAGCTCCCGGATTTTCTCACGCATCGTTGCCAGATTGCGGACGATCGCGGCCGATTTTTCCCAGTCCACATTCTTCGCAACCGGATAGAAGCCAGTGTACAGACCTGGCTCGTGAATCGAACGCGAGATCAGCGTGCCGGACGATACCTGGACGTGATCGGCGATGGTCAGATGTCCCAGTATCATCGCCGCGCCGCCGAACACACAATGCCGGCCGATCTTCGCGCTGCCAGCCACGCCGACGCATCCCGACATCAGCGTATGCGCGCCGATATGGCAGTTGTGACCGATCTGGATCTGATTGTCGAGCTTGACGCCGTCTTCGATGATAGTGTCCGCCAGTGCGCCGCGATCAATCGTGGTGTTGGCGCCGATTTCGACATCGTCCCCGATCACGACCGCGCCAGTCTGCGGAATCTTGACCCAGACGCCGTTGTCGCTGGCAAAACCGAAACCATCGGCACCGATCACCGCACCCGAATGCACGATCCCGCGTTGACCGATACGGCAGCCGGCATGCAGGCTGACGTGAGCAAACAAATGCGTGGCGGCGCCGACCTTGGCGCCGTTGCCAACAAAACAGCCGGCATCGACTACCGCATGCTCGTCAATTTGCGCCTCCGCCTCGATCGTTACATGCGGCCCGATGCATGCGCTGGCGGCAATCCGGGCGCTGGGATCGATGCTGGCGCTGGCATGGATGCCAGGCACCGGCACCCGCGCGTCGCGCGCGGCAAACCATTGCGCCACCCGTGCGAAATAGGCATAGGGGTTGTCGGCCACGATGCGAGCGCCATGCCAGCCGCTGCCAAGTAGTGTCTCGTCTGTGGCACTCAGGATCAGGGCCGCCGCGCGGCTTTGCATCGCTTGCGCACGCAGCCTGGGATTGGCCAGGAAAGTGATGTGCGAGCTGCTGGCGCCCTCCAGAGGCGCCACACCGGATATGACGATATCCGGATCGCCGACCAGTTGTCCGCCCAAGCGTTCGACCAGTTCTCGCAGCCGAGTGCTCATGTGGTTTCTTCAGTCATGCAGCGCCGCGCCAGGCCTCGGCCCGAATACGGCCGCAACGAGTATCGGCAATCGGTCTGGCTTACTTGTTGAGTGCCTTCAGCACTTTGTCGGTAATATCGATGCGCGGGCTGATATAGACCGCTTCCTGGAACACGATATCGTATTTTTCCGCTTCCGCGATTTGCTTGATGACCTTGTTGGTACGGTCCAGCACAATCGCCAGTTCTTCATTCTTGCGCTGATTCAGATCTTCGCGAAATTCACGCTGTTTGCGCTGGAATTCCTTGTCGACATCAGCCACTTCGCGCTGCCGTTTGGCGCGCTCCGAATCGGAGAGTACCGGAGCGTCCTTGTCCAGCTTCTCGGACAGGCCTTTCAGGCGCAGGCCCATATCCTGCAATTCCTTGTCGCGCTTGGAAAATTCCTGTTCGATCTTGGTGTTGGCGGTCTTGGCCGGGTTAGCCTCGCGGAAGATGCGCTCGGTGCTGACAAAACCGATTTTCATTTCCTGCGCGTGGGCATTGGCGATCAACACCACCGATGCGGCGCAGACGACGACGGATTTCAGCAGTACGGATAATTTAGGTAAATACATCAAGGTCATTCTCCAGAAACAAGTAATAAACGACGCGCATCAATCAAAAGCCGGTTCCGAGCTGGAACTGGAATTGCTGCTTCCGGTCGCCTTCCTTCACCTTCAATGGCACGCCATAGCTAAGTTTCAAAGGGCCAATTGGCGAGATCCAACTGATCCCGAACCCGGCCGAATAGCGCAGTTCGGCAGTGCTGATTTTTTCGCCTTCGGCGAACACGTTGCCGGCATCAAAGAAAGTAAACCAGCGCAAGCTGCGATCGGCGCCGGGGAAAGGCAACTGCAATTCGACGTTGCCGAATAGACGTTTCGAGCCGCCCAGCGCGTCACCCGTCACCAGGTCGCGATTGCTACCAAGCGACGAACTCTCATAGCCGCGCACCGAACCGATGCCGCCGGCATAAAAATTCTTGAAAACCGGATACGGCTTGCCACCCAGACCGTGACCGTAATCGAACTCACCATTCAGGGCCAGAGTCATATTGCCAAACAGCGGCTGGAAATACTGGTGCTGATAGACGCCGCGATAATAGCGCAGCGAGCCGATCGTCGACAGTTCGAAGTTGGCGCGCTGATAGCGGCCCGTGGTCGGCACCAGTGCGCTATCGCGGCTGTCGCGCTGCCACGCCGCGGTCAGCGGATAGCCGGTAGTAGTGGCGCTATCAATGCCATTGCCAAAATCCTCAACGTATTTTTGATACACGGCCGGGCTGTTGTCGCCGGGTTTGCCGTTGATCGAATAGGTCTGCACCGTCGTCCGCTCGAGCCCAAGGCCGAAGAAAATCGTATCTATTTCAGTAAACGGCACGCCAAACTTGACGTTCCCGCCCAGGGTCTGCACCTTGTAGTCACTGACGTAATACTCGGGCGGGCGCACGGTGCGCAAAAATACTTCGAAACTGCGGCTGATGCCGTCATCGGTGAAGTAAGGATTGGTCTGCGACACCGAAATGGTGCGGTAACGCTTGCTGGTATTCACGTCTATGCCAATCGTATTGCCGCTGCCAAACGCGTTTTCCTGCTGGATCGAACCCGTTATGCTGAGCTTGTCGGCGCTGGAAAAACCGGCGCCCAACAGGATATTCCCGGTCGGCTTCTCCTCCACCGTCATGTTGACGTCGACCTGATCGTTCGTACCGGGCACTTCCGGCGTCTCGATCGTAACTTCCTTAAAATAGCCGAGGCGATCGACGCGGTCGCGCGAGGTCTTGATTTTGGCGCCGTCGTACCACGAGTCCTCGAACTGGCGGAACTCGCGCCGGATCACTTCATCACGCGTCTTGGTGTTGCCGGCCATGTTGATGCGTCGTACGTACACCCGCTTGCCGGGATCGACGAAAATGGTGAAGGCAACCTCGCTTTTCTCGCGGTTGATTTCAGGGTTGGCATTGACGTTGGCAAAGGCATAGCCGAAATTGCCCATGCGCTCGGAAATTTTCTTGATGCTGTCGGTCAGCTTCTGGCCCGAATAGACGTCGCCGTTTTTCAACGTCACCAGCGATTTGAGTTCCTCCTCGCGTCCCAGCATCTCGCCTTCCAGCTTGACGTCGGATACGGTGTATTTCTGGCCCTCGTTGATATTGAGCGTGATGTAGATATCTTTTTTATCGGGCGTAATCGATACCTGGGTCGACTCGACCTGCATTTCGAGATAACCGCGGTTCAGATAGAAGGACTTCAGCGCTTCGATATCGCCGCTCAGCTTTTGCTTGGAATACTGGTCCGCCTTGGTGTACCAGGTAAACCAGCCGGGCGTGGTCAGCTTCAGTTCCGAGCGCAACTGCTTGTCGGTAAACGCCTTGTTGCCGACGATATTGATTTGGCGGATGCGCGAGACATCGCCCTCATTCACGGCGAAATTGATGGTGACCCGATTGCGCTCGACCGGGGTGACGGTGGTGGTGATCTGCACGCCGTACAGCCCGCGCGACAGATACTGGCGCTTTAATTCCTGCTCGGCGCGATCCAACAGCGCCTTGTCGTATATTCGCGATTCGCCCAGGCCGATATCCTTCAGCGCCTTGGTCAGTTGATCCTTGTCGAATTCCTTGGCGCCGCTAAATTCGACGCTTGCGATGGCGGGCCGCTCCTCGACCTGCACCACCAGCACATTGCCTTCAGCCTCGATGCGCACATCCTTGAAGAAGCCGGTGGCATACAGTGACTTGATGGCGGCGGCGGCTTTTTCGTCATTGAAGGTATCACCAACCTGAACCGGCAAATAACTGAAAACGGTGCCCGCCTCGGTCCGCTGAATGCCTTCGACGCGGATGTCCTTGACGACGAACGGCTCGATCGCCAGCGCCGGTCCGGTACAAAGTATGAAAGCGGCTACGGCCAAAGCATGCCGAGAAAAGGCCGGCAAGGAAAAGCGGGCAGGATGTAATTTCATTAGCTCTTGGTTATTGTCAGTATGCCTGTCGATGGCACTCAACCAGGACAGGACGGGCAACTATCAGGATATCAGCCGGATAATGTCATTGAAGACAGCGACCGCCATCAGTGTCACTAACAGGCCGACACCTGCGCGTTGCGCTATTTCTCCAAATCGTTCGGAAACTGGCCTGCCGGTCAAGACTTCCAGCGAATAATACAGCAAAAGCCCTCCGTCCAGAACCGGGATCGGGAGCAAATTCATCACACCCAGACTGATGCTGATGAAGGCGATGAAACTGATGTAGCTGACCATGCCGGTACGCGCGGTCTGGCCGGCGTAATCGGCGATCGTGATCGGGCCGGTGATATTTTTCCATGACACCTGCCCGACCACCATTTTCCCCAGCATCTTCAGGGTCAGAACACTGGTGTCCCAGGTGCGCTGGCCGGCACGCCACAAAGCCGTCCACGGCGGGTCGCTGGCGACGATCATCTCCGGCGTCAGCGCCACTTCGACCTTGATGCGACCGAGGCTGCGGCCATCGCTACCGGTCTGCGCCTCAGGCGTGACTTCCAGATCGAACGACTGCTGGCCGCGCAGTACATGCAGGTTCAACAGCTTGCCGGGCGAAGCGCGCACCAGATCGATGAATGCCAGGCCATCGGCGAGCGGCACCCCATTCACGCTCTGAACCAGATCGCCCTGCTGCAGCCCGGCACGCAGCCCCGGGCCGTCCGGCAAGACGGTGCCGATGGTCGCCGGCGGCCGCGCCAGTTCGATTCCAAGCCGGGTCAAGAAATCGCTTTCCAGGTCCTGCGCCGTCAATCCATGCAGCGACAGCGATACTCGTGCCGGCGCGGTGCGTCTGGCGGAGTCGGCCTGCGAGCGATTCACCTCCAGTTCAACCGGCTTTTTTTCCAGCACTAGTTGCACCAGTTTCCAACGCAGGTCGGACCAGATCCGCACCGGTTCGCCATTGACCGCGGTCACCAATTCACCACCGCGCAGGCCGGCCTGGTAGGCAGCCGTATTTTCAGGAACCGCACGCAATTTTGGCAGCGGTTCCGGAGTGCCATGCACATACAGCCCCGCGAACAGGGCTATGGCCAGCAGAAAATTGGCCAACGGGCCAGCCGCTACGATCGCAATGCGGCGCCATACTGACTGTCGGGTAAATTCACGCTGCAGGTCCTGCACCGGCAAATCCTTCAGATCGCTCTCGCGTGCATCCAGCATTTTGACGTAACCGCCAAGCGGCAACATCGAAATCGCCCATTCGGTCTGATCGCGTCCAAGACGACGCGAAAAAATGACCTTGCCCATGCCCACCGAGAACCGCAGCACTTTGACGCCGCACAGGCGAGCGACCAGGTAGTGCCCCAGCTCGTGAATCGTCACCAGAACCCCGAGCGCCACGATGAAGGCAAGAACGGTCTGCAATAAATTCATGACGTACACCTCACGCCGTGATGAACGAATGGGTCATGGTACGCGCCCGGCGATCCTGCTCCAGCAGCACATCGATCGCGCTTGCCGGTACCTGCGCCAGGGTATCCATGACGCGTGCAATCAGTTGGTCGATCTTGCGAAATCCGATACGACGCTCCAAAAACGCCTGGACCGCGACTTCGTTGGCTGCATTCATGATGGTCGGCGCGCTGCCGCCTGCCTTCAGCGCATCATACGCAAGCTTCAGGCAAGGGAAACGGGTCAAATCCGGGACCCGAAAATCCAGCTGTCCAATTATCGTCAAGTCGAGCGGCTGAACCCCGGATTCGATGCGCTCGGGCCAGGCCAGCGCGTGCGCGATTGGCGTACGCATGTCGGGATTGCCCAGTTGCGCCAGTACCGAGCCATCCACATACGATACCATCGAGTGGATCACGCTTTGCGGGTGGATCACCACCTCGATCCGCTCCGCCGGTGCGCCGAACAACCAATGCGCCTCGATCACTTCCAGTCCCTTGTTCATCATGGTGGCTGAATCGACCGAAATCTTGCGCCCCATGACCCAGTTCGGATGCGCCACCGCCTCTTCCGGCGTGACGTCGTCCAGGGTATCGACCTGGCGCATCAGGAATGGGCCGCCGGAAGCAGTCAGCAGGATTTTGGCAACGCCGGCCGGCACGCCCGTACGCCGATATCCCGGCGGCAAGCACTGATAGATCGCATTATGCTCACTGTCGATTGGCAGCAAAGCAGCGCCGCTGGCGGCGACTGCATCCATGAACAGCTGGCCTGACATGACCAGCGCCTCCTTGTTGGCCAGCAGGATTTTTTTACCCGCGCGGGCAGCCGCCATGGTGGGCGCCAGGCCGGCGGCGCCAACGATCGCGGCCATCACCGTATCGCATTGTGCCGCGCTGGCGACGGCGCACAGCGCAGCCTCGCCAAATTCGATCTGTATTCCAAGATTTTTTCCCGCCAGCAGGCGCGATAGGGTTTGCGCCGCCTGCGCTGAACCGGCTACCGCGACCTGTGGCCGAAACTGGAGACACTGCTGCGCCAACCGTTCCATGCTGCACTGTGCCGTCAGCGCATACACCCGATAACGATCAGGATGCCGCGCCAATACATCCAGCGTGGAAGCGCCAATCGAGCCGGTTGACCCCAGGATCGTAATCTGTTGCATCGTATTTCCGATTTGAGACGTTACAGCCACGAGCCAGACAATACAGCCAGGGGCAAAACCGGTATCAGAGAATCGATCCGGTCCAGCACCCCGCCGTGTCCCGGCAAGAGCGCGCTGCTGTCCTTCATGCCGGCGCGGCGCTTGAGTTGCGACTCGAATAGATCGCCGACAATGCTGGCGGCAACGACCAGAGTCAGGATCGCCATCACGCCAGACCAGCCCCAGCCCTGGTGCAGGCGAACCGCGAAAGTGTCGGTTGCTGGCCAGGCGACGATGACAATAGCCGATACCACAAGCACCGCCAGCCAGCCGCCAATCGCCCCCTCCCACGATTTTCCTGGAGAAATCAATGGCGCCAGCTTGCGTCGGCCGAAGGCCCGGCCTACAAAATACGCACCGATGTCGGCCACCCAGACAATCGCCATCACAGACAGCAAATAGAGTGGCGAATGAGTGAACAAGGCAATCACGGCAATAAAACAACCGAGTATGGCGATCCCGTACACGCCGGCCAACAGACGATTGCCTACATTCGCCAACGCCGGCAAGCCGATTTTCAGCATCGGCGCCAAGCGCACCGCCCATATGGCGACACACAGGCTGAACAGCAGGGTCGCCTTGGCAAACACGCCCTGATATACGATCACACCGAATACAGCGGTCCAGATCGCGGCGACGAATATCGGCCGTGCAAGACCGAACAGGCGCGCACTTTCCCAAGCAGCAGCGGCAAAGAAAACCGTAGTCACCAGGATCAGCGCGAGAAAGGAACGGGAATACAGGACGGGAAGCAGTATTCCCAGCAGAACCAGCGCCGTGACTACACGCGTTTTGAGCATTGGAGCGCCTTCTTCTGTTCCGCCACCTGTTCGCTGGTGCGGCCAAAACGCCGTTCGCGTTGCTGATAGGAACTGATGGCCAGATTCAAGGCCGCGGCATCGAAATCGGGCCACCAGGTTTCGACAAAATACAACTCGGTATAGGCCAACTGCCACAGCAGAAAATTGGAAATCCGTTCCTCGCCGCCAGTGCGGATAAACAAGTCCGGTTCCGGCGCATACGCCATCGCCAGCCGTGACGCCAACTGTTCCTCGTCAAATTCAGAGTCGGCCGGACATTCCTCGATCATCTTGCGCACTGCCTGCATGATATCCCAGCGACCACCATAGTTCGCGCATACGGTGACTGTGAGGCGCGTATTGTTGGCGGTGCGGCGCTCTGCATTCACGATCAGTTGACGCAATTTGGCATCAAATCGACTGAGGTCGCCGACCACCTTGAGACGAATGCTGTTGGCGTGCATTTTGGAGACTTCGCGCTCCAGCGCCGTCATGAACAGGTGCAACAGCAGCGACACTTCCTCGGCCGGGCGGCGCCAGTTTTCTGAACTGAAGGCAAACAAGGTCAGGTATTCGACGCCGCGTTCGATGCAAGCCTGGACGATCCCGCGCACCGCCTCGACACCCTTCGCGTGCCCGGCCACGCGCGGCAAAAAGCGCTTGGTGGCCCAGCGGCCGTTGCCGTCCATGATGATGGCGATGTGGCGCGGTACCGCCGCCACATCGGGAATCGCCTGGGTCGAACTGGAATAGGTCATGAGGGTGCGAAGAAAATAAAGACGTTTGCGGTAACTGCGAAAGAGACTGCAAGCACCATCAGACCGTCAATACTTCCTTTTCTTTTTCGACAACCAGCTTGTCGATCTCCAGCACGAATTTGTCGGTGAGTTTCTGCACCTCGTCCTGAGCACGGCGCTCTTCGTCCTCCGAACAGGTTTTATCCTT
>DATJCV010000259.1:0-1992 GCA_035497775.1 Burkholderiaceae bacterium
GCAGCGCGCCCAGTTCCGAGCGCAGGATCACCAGGTCGCGCTCGCCCACCGGCAGATATTGACGCGCACGGCCATACATGCGCACGAAGCTCTGATCGGTAAGCAAGCCTTGTAGCGCCGCCCCGACCTGCAGCGCCACCAGATTGCCGCGGCGTGGAAAGATCGGATCGTCGACATCGCGCCGCGCCCATGAAACGCCCGGCACCAGCGCCTGATGCTTGCCCGGCTGCGCCACCGTGCCGGCCGGCAGCGGCAAGTCGTTCAACTGCTGCAACTCGTCCCGATAGTAGTCCAAGGTGTAGGCGATATCGTATTTTTCACGCGCGCGGGCGCGCTTGACGCCGGCCCGCAGGCTGCGCAGATCGACTCCTTGCAGCGTGCTGCGATCGAACGAGGTGTTGGCGCTGTTGACGAAGCTCGAGCGATCCGGCGGCAGCGCCAGATCCAGCGCGCCATATTGCCGTTGCTGCTCGATACGAAGCTGACTGTCGAACACCACTGCCCGGTCGAAGACATTCAGATGCGTGTAGCGCCCTTCGACCTTGGCGCCGGCATCGGTCGTATAGCCGGCGCCGGCCCGGATCCGCTGCGTCTGGAACTCGCTGACGCGCACTTTCACTGGCGCCATCTCGGCGTGCTGCACATCGTTGTCGATGCCGACCACGACATTGGAGAAGTACGGCGTATTCTGGATCTGTCGCTGCAGCTCCAGCAGACGCTCGGCGCTGTAGGGTTCGCCGCGCTGGAGGGGATTGACGTTCTGGATAATGCCGGGCGAATAGCGCCGCGTGCCGGTAATCTCCAGCGCACCGAGCGTGAAGGCCGGGCCGCTATCGTATTGCACCGCCAGCTGCGCCTGATGGTCGTCGGCCTTGATGCGCGCCTCGGAATGGGCGATTCTGGCGCCCGCATAACGGCTGTTTTGCAGGCGCTGCAAGCCTTCCTGCTTGGCGCGCTCCCATTCGCTCTGTACAAACGGCCGCCCGACCGGCAGCGCCCAGCTGTCGCGAATCGCGGCCACCCGCTGCGGCGCTTCCTGCACCACCGCACCGGTCACGTCGATATTGGCTTGACCCACCTCGGTACGCTCATTGAGCGTCACTCGAACGCGCACCACGCGCTGTTCGCCCTCGCCTTCCAGCGTGACCGTGGTGGCAGGCGAAAAATATCCTTCGGTGGATGCCAGCCGCTGTACCTGGGCCGGCGCGGTGTCGATCAGGAATTGCAGCTGTTCGTCACTCAGGTCGGCGCGCTGCCGATAGCGCGCCAGATCCAGGAATTCGGTCAACAACGCGCGTACCGGCTGCGGTGCGTCCACTTCGACCCGATAGACAGCCGCCACCGGCGGCGCCAGCAGTGCCAGCAACAATCCCGCCAAGCCGGATTTCCAATGCCCTGCCACGCGCGCCGGCAGGTGCCGCCAGCGCGCCATACCGCCCGCGCCACTCATTGCAGCGCGCCAGGACAAAGGTCGGCCATTGCCGGATGCTGCTCGCTGAACCTTGAATCCAATCTTATACCTTATGGTGTATTTTCAAAACCGCACGTGTTTTATGTGACAGCATCACGTTTTATGACATACTCCCCTACTATTTCAAAACAGCAGTAGTAGCATGGATGCGCGCGTGCACCCGGATAGCCATGGCACCCGCCGATGCCGCCGTCAAGGCGCGCTGCGGGCTACAGCGCGCGGCGCAACGATCGCGGCGCCGCTCGCTATCGGCCGCGACTATTTCTTCGCCTCGCTCGCCGCATCCTGTATCCGCTGCCCGGCTTTCTGGATTTCCTGGCCTGCCTTTTGGGTTGCCTCATCAATGCTCTTGCCGGCGCGCTCGGCCGGCCCTTCCGGCTTCTGGCAGGCGGCCAGACTCGTCAGTACCAAGGTAGCGGCCAATACCACGAAAAGCGAGCGGATGGTCGACGTCATTTTTTCTCCTTGAGATGGGCGGACGGACGGCGGCCACGCTGTCGCGCAAGCCGGGCAGGAAGGAA